>CAZTBX010000048.1:0-10761 GCA_964612035.1 uncultured Planctomycetia bacterium | reverse complement strand
AAGTGAAAAAAGAGTGACCCCCAAAATAAAAGCCGGATGGACCGCCAGCCCCCCCAGATTGGACGCGATTTCGGCGATGGAGGTGGTCCCCGACAGCCCGACGACCAAACTGAGTCCCCACAGCGCGATACCGCTTGCCGTCGCGCCGAACAGGAGATATTTGACGCTGGATTCCGCATTTCTGCCGCCGGGTTTTAAAGCGGCCAGAAGATACAGTGAGTAGGCCGAAAGCTCAAGCGCCACAAACAAAGAAAGGATGTCGACGGCGCTGGCCATCATCATCATTCCCAGCGCGCCGGTGGTCATGAACAAATTGTATTCCGGCGCCCGGTTTTTCGGTATCGCGTTCCATTCTCTCGAAAAAATACAGGTAAAAAGAAAAGCCAGGGCGATGATCGCTTTAAATCCCTGGGAAAACAGGTCCACGCGGTAAGTATTGGAGAATAGAAGTCCGGTGAGGCCCAGGCTCAGCGCGCATCCGACGATCAGCGCGCCGGCGCCGAGCAGCATCAGGTTCGAAACGGATTTTTCGGAGACCTGGTTTTTCGCGACCATCAAGCACAGCAGGAATACTGCGAGAACGGAAAGAATAATTTCGGGAAGAAAAAGCCAGTTCATATCAGCCGCCTAAAAGGGTTTTAGTTGAGACATTGATCATTTGAATGAAGAGTTGAGGAAACAACCCGAAAAATATCAGGCATCCCAGGAGGATTGCCCGGGGGACAAACTGAAAAAAACCGATATCGTGAAGGTGCTCCCCGGCCGGGCTCACCGCGCCGTAAAAAACTTTTTGCACGGCCGTCAGGACATAGTAAGCGGTCACTAAAAGCGCGATGATCGAAACGGTTCCGATGACAGGATAGACGCTGACGGCCGCGATGGTGACTAAAAGCTCCGCCACAAAGCTCCCCATCCCGGGAAGACCCAGCCCGCAGAGGCCCGCGATGATGAAAAAAGCCGAGATGACAGGCGCTTTTTTTGAAAGGCCGCCCAGATCGCCGAGCATGCGGGTGTGGCACTGATCATAAATATGACCGACGCAGGCGAAAAAGAGCGCTGTCATGATGCCGTGCGAAAACATCTGGAAGATGGCGCCGTTGAAGCCGGTCACCGTCATGGTCGCGATGCCCAGAAGCACGATACCCATGTGGCTGACGCTCGAATAACCGATGATATATTTTAAGTCTTTCTGGCGGGTCGCGACGAACGCGCCGTACACGATGTTGCAGAGCGCCAGCACCGCGATCATTCCGGCCCAGTGGCGCGCGCCTTCCGGCAAAAGATAGACTCCTACGCGTAAAATTCCGTAAGCCCCCAGTTTCATCAAAACGCCGGCATGCAGCATGCTGGCCGCGGTGGGAGCGGCGACGTGGCCGGCCGGCGACCAGACGTGAAACGGAAAGCAGGCGGCGAGCACGCCAAAACCCAGGAACAGTCCCAGGAATAAAATATTCTGGTCCTGCGGGCTGAAGTGAACGTTTTGCTTCAGCGCCGCAAGGTCAAACGTGTGCCCGCCCGGCAGCGCATAAATATAAAGGAAGCCGGCGAACATCAGCGCGCTTCCGAGCAGAAGGTAGAGAGTCAGTTTCATCGCCGCATGCTCTTTGTCGGTGGAGCCCCAGACGACAATCAAAAGATACATCGGAATTACGGCGATTTCGTAAAAGAGAAAGAAAAAAAACAAATTGGTCGTCATGAACACGCCAAACACGCCCGAAACGAGGAAAAGCATGTTCGCGAAGAACTCTTTCACGCGGTAGGTCACCGGCCACGACACGAGGATGCCGCAGAAGATCACGATGGAAGTCAGGAGTATCATGGACACGTTGAGGCCGTCCACGCCGTTCGAATAATGAATGCCGTAGCTTTGCACCCACTCGATATGTTCCACGAACTGAAAAGACGGGTTCGAAGGATCGAACGCGAAGCAAAGGTATATCGAAAGTCCCAGTGCCACCGAAGCCGAAAGAAGAGAGATCCAACGAACCGCGTTCTCAAAGCGGCGCGGTGTCAGCAGCACGAGGATGAGGCCGATCATCGGCGAAAACAGTATCGAGGAAAGAAGGGGGAGCTTCACAACGAACCGCCTCTGTACGCAAGAAAGAGCACGATCACGGCGCCGATGCCCACCGCCACGGAAAGATAGTCCTGCAGAGAGCCGTTTTGCAGGCGCGACACCAAACGCCCGAGGTCACGGATGCCGTAGGAAGTACGGTTCACCATCACACCATTCACGAACCACCTGTCAAACCAGTCGAGAAGTGCCGCTATCCGTAGGCCGACTTTTTTCACGAGAATGTCATAGGCAGCGTCCATATAGAATTTATTCTCAAGGATGGCTCGCAGCGCGCTAGGCCGCTCGGAAAAACGCGTCTCGGCTTTTTCCGGGTCCCTGAAGCGCCAAAACGCCAGCGCCGCGCCGGCGACGATCACGACTAGGGTCGCGGCCAGGATCTGCGCATTCACGCGCACCGCATGGCCGCCAAGCCACTCGATCACCGAGTGATTCCAGGGACTGCCCCCGAAGCCAACGAAAAGGGAGATCACGGCCAGCGTGACAAGGGGAATGGCCCTGGCCATCTTGAGCAGGGCGGAGTCGTGATGCGGGTGGGCACCGTGTTCGATCTTTGAAAAAGAAATGACGAAAAGAACGCGGAAAGAATAATAAACCGTGAGAAAGCTGACGAAGAGGCCTGTCGCGTATGCCACGAGGCCGTGTTCTTTCAGCGTCTCCAGGATCAGGTCCTTGCTGAAGAATCCCGCGAAAGGAAATATCCCGCAAAGCGAAAAGAGACCAAACGCAAGCGCCGACATCGCCAGCGTATCGCGCCGGCCGCCTTTTTTGGCGATGTCCCAGATGTCGTTGGAGTGGAACGCATGGATGAACGCACCCGCCGTGAGGAAAAGCAGTGATTTGAAATACGCATGTGTCGAAAGGTGGAACATGCCCGATACGGCGGAACCCGCCCCGATGGCCATGACCATGAGCCCGAGCTGGCTCACCGTCGAATAGGCGAGTATCTTTTTGATGTCGCGCTGGACGGTGGCGAGAGCCGCCCCGGTGAGGGCCGTGAGAGAGCCGATGACGAGGATGGTGTTCAGGGTCACCGTGGACGCGCCGAAAAGACCAAAACCCCGTGCGAGCAGGAAAACGCCGGCTGCGACCATCGTCGCCGAATGGATGAGGGCGCTGACGGGAGTCGGGCCTTCCATGGCATCCGGCAGCCACACGTGCAGAGGAAACTGTGCTGATTTTCCCATAACACCCGTGAAAATGAGAAGGCCCAGCGCCGTGACCAGTGCCGGGGACAGGGCGGCGCGCAGCGCGTCACTTTGCAGGTCGGTGAAATTGAGCGAGCCGAAAAAGATGAAAAGGAGGATGACGCCGAGATAAAACCCGAGATCGCCGAGACGATTGATCACGAACGCCTTTCGCGCGGCTGTTGCGGCGCTTTGCTTTTCATACCAGAAGCCGATGAGAAGGTAGGAGGTTAGGCCGACGAGCTCCCAGAAGAGGAAGGTCTGCAGGAGATTGTTCGAGAGCACCAGTCCCGTCATGGAAAAAGCGAAAAAGCTGAGGAATCCGAAATACCGCGGCCGCGACGGGTCCTCGGCCATGTAATAGAACGAGAATATCTGGACGAAAAGTGTGATCGTCGTGACGAGCGTGATCATGAGAAGATTCAGTCGGTCGACGAGAAAGCCGACGACGAGCGTATAATCCGTCCGTGCAAGCCCCGGCCACAGGGGTTCGGCGGCCACGCGCAGCCATTCGTGCGAGTATTGGATCGGCATGGTCGCGTCGTGCAGATGCAGAGAAAGTAGCTGGAGAGAGGCGAGCGCGGCGGCCAGGGCTCCCAGGATGCCGAAAAAGGGAGCCGTTTTTTTAAGCGCTTTGGGCAAAAGCTGAATGGCGATAAAGGCCGCAAGTGGTGCGGCTTGTATCGTCCAGAGAAGCGAGAGATCCATGTCAGCCTTTCAGTTTCGCCGCGTCTTCGATATTGATGGACCGGCGCTGCCTGAAAAGAAGCAGGACGAGGCTGAGCGCGATGCAGACCTCCGCCGCGGCGAGCGCAATGATGAATATCGCGAACATCTGTCCCGTCGTTTTGTCCGCCATGGAAAACTTATTGAACGCGACGAAATTGAGGCTCGCGGAATTGAGGATGAGCTCCAGTGAAATGAGCACGGCGATGAGGTTCCGCCTCGCGAGCAGACCGAAAATGCCGAGGCAGAAAAGTGCCGTGGAGATAAAGAGGTAACTCAAAAGTGATTGGCTCATTCGTCGGAGTTCCTGGAGGAGGCGATGACCAGCGCACCCATGATGGCGACGAGCAGGATCAGAGACGCGATCTCGAACGGCAGCACATGAGTGGTGAGGAACGCCTTGCCGAGAGTTTTCATCGAGTAGTCACCTGAGACCTCCGCAGAGGGAAAAGGGGCGCGTCTGATGACGGCTATGAGACCCGCAAAAAGTAGCACCGCGACGGCTAAGGCGCGGAGCATTTTTTTCGGCTCGTGCGGCGTATGGCTCTGTAGCATTGGGTGCGAGAGCATGATCGCGAATATGATCGCGATGGAGATGGCGCCGATGTAGATGATGACTTCCATGACCGCGAGGAACTCACAGTTGAGATAAATGAAAAGACAGGCGACGCCAAAAAGGGAGACGATGAGCGAAAGCGCGTTGTAGAACACGTTTTTCAGCCACACGGCGAAAAAGGCTCCCGTGAGCGTCAGTGCCGCGATGGCGACGAAGAAGGTGTCAGCTAGATTCACGCCTTTTTCTCCTCAGAAGCTGTCGCCGGCTGCACCGCCGCGACAACGGGTATCTTCGTCAGCGGCGTCCCGGCATCCCGGAACGGTTTCAAAAGGTCCATCACCATTTCCCTTTGCGTGGAAGCGACCATGTCGTAGTTGGGGTCGTCGTGCTTCAACGCGTCCGTGGGGCACACGTCGATGCACAGACTGCACAGACTGCAGAGCATGTAATTCACTTTGAAATCGGTGAGCACGCGCTTGTTGTCGAGGGCGCTTTTCTGCGATTCCAGCGACATGCAGCGGGACGGGCAGACCTTGATGCAGGCGTTGCAGGAGATGCATTTGTGATCACCGCTTTTTTCGTCCGTCACGAACGCGATGGGTCCCTTGAAACGCTTCATCGGGATGCGTTCCTTGGGATAGATCACCGTCACGGGTTTCTTGAACATGTACCGCATCGTGACCGCCATGCCGGCGAGGAGGCTCCAGCCGCCCGTGAGCACTTTTTTAAAATAGTCGAACATCTAAGCCACCCTTTTTTCGAGGTACACGATCAGCACCGTCACGAAAATATTCAAAACGGCGAACGGGATCAATACTTTCCAGGCAAAATTCATGAGCTGGTCACTGCGAAGCCGCGGAAAAGTCCATCGTATCCACATGATGACGAACACGACCGCATAAGTTTTCAGGAGCAGCCAAAGCGGTCCCGGAGCGAACGGTCCCTGCCAGCCGCCGAGGAAAAGCGTCGCCGCGATGGCCGACGAAATGAATATCGCCGTGTATTCCCCGAGAAAAAAGAGCGCAAAACGCATGCCCGAATACTCGGTGTGGAAGCCCGCGACGAGTTCGGACTCGGCCTCGGGGATGTCGAACGGCGCGCGGTTGGCCTCCGCGAGACTTGCGCAGAGAAAAATGATGAACGCCACGGGCTGAACGACGATGAACCAGGTCTTGTCCTGTGCCGCCACGATCTCAGACATCCTCAGCGTCTGGACGCTGAGCACGACGCCGAGCGTCGAAAGAAGAAGCGGGATCTCATACGAGATGTTCTGCGCGACGGCACGCATCGAGCCCAAAAGCGCGTACTTGCTGTTGGAAGACCAGCCGGCGATGAATATCCCAATGAAAGAGATATTTGTCAGCGAGAACACCAAAAGGAATCCGATATTCAGATCGCGGAGAATGAGACCGGGACCGAGCGGCAGAATGATAAACGCCGCGAGCACCGGCGCAAACACAACGAGGGGCGCAAGGATGTATAGGAACTTATCCGCCTGTTTTGGCAGCACGAGTTCCTTACTGATCAGTTTCACCGCATCGGCTAGGGTCTGCAAAATACCCTGCGGGCCCACATGCAGGGGGCCCTGCCGAAGCTGAATGCGCGCCGACACTTTTCTCTCCATCCACACGAGGAACAGCGCGTTCACGGTCACGAAGAGCACCGCGAGCGTGCCCCAGATCCCTATTTTCAGGATCTCCTGCCACACGAAGCTCATCGGTCTATCTCCGGCAGAACGATGTCGATGCTGCCCAGCACCGCGACGACGTCGGAAACCAGGCATCCCGGCACCATGCGGGAAAAGGCGCTTAAATTCGAGAACGAGGGTGTGCGCAGTTTCAGCCGGTAAGGATTGAGCGTGCCGTCGCTCACGAGATAAGTCCCGAAGAGGCCGCGCGCCGCCTCTACCGCCGAGTAATATTCGCCTTTGGCCACGTTCTTGGGCAGTTTGCCGGCCGAAATGGGACCCGTCGGCATTTTGTCAATGACCTGGGACACGATCTTCAGGCTCTCCGTCATTTCCTTCACGCGGACCATGTAGCGTGAGTACACGTCGCTGCCTGTCGCCGTCGCGATCTCGAAATCAAGCTGAGGATACAGCGAATACGGCTCGTCGCGCCGCAGATCGTAGCTCACCCCGCAGGCGCGCAGAGAAGGCCCCGTGATGCCGTAGGACAAAGCGTCTTCTTTTGAGATCAGTCCGAGGCCGCGCGTTCGGTTCTCAAAGATCACGTTTTTCGTGATGAGCGTGTTGTAATCACGCAGGCGCTTTTTGAAGGCGGGGATGAACTCCCTGATGGCCGGGATCATTTCTTCGGGGATGTCACGGTCGACGGCGCCAAAGCGGTAGTAATCGTAGGTCAACCGCTCGCCCGTGGCCATCTCGAGGATATCGAGGATTTTCTCACGGTCGTCAAAGCAATAGAAGAACGGCGTGAAAGCGCCGAGGTCCAAAAGAAAGGTGCCCATCCAGAGAAGATGGCTTGAGATGCGGTTCAGCTCCGTCGTGAGGACACGGATGTGTTCGACGCGCGGGGGAGGCTGTGCGCCCATGGCCTGCTCGATGAGCTTCGCGTATCCGAGGTTGTAGCTCATGGCGCCCACGTAATCGAGGCGGCCGAAGTTGGGCCAGCAGGCGACATAGGTCTGTATCTCCATCATTTTTTCATGATGGCGATGCGAGTAGCCGATGATGGGCTCGGCATCGAGCACGCGTTCGCCTGAAAGATGCAGCAGCACCCGCAGAACTCCATGCGTGCTCGGGTGCTGCGGACCCAGATTCAGATAGTAATCATTTCCCTGGCGCACGATGGAAGAAGAGGCCGCGCCGCTCTGAAAGGCGCCAGCGTCCTCGCCGATGAGCTTCAGGCTTTGCGCGACATCGGCGCCTTTGGGCTCGCCCTTGAAACTTTTTAGAAGAGGAAAAATATCCGAGCTTTCGGGGAGAAGCAGCCGCTTGAGCCCGGGATGCCCCGTGAAAACGACGCCGAAAAATTCGAATATCTCGCGCTCGAACCAGATCGCCCCCTGATAAACGGACGAGACGCTCGGCGCGCTCCAGCTGCCATCGCCGGGCTTGCCGTCGTTTTTCGGGACCAGGATCTTGACGCAAGAGCGCTCGGTGGTTTTCCAGCGGTTGAAATGGTACACGACTTCGAGGCACTCGGCAAAATCCACCGCCGTCTGCGATTCAAGGAAGTAACCGCGTGAAAGGTATCCGCGCGCGACCTCCTGGATGCGGGCCTGCGGGACCAACGCTTCAAAACGGATCCCCGTGAGCTTGAAATCTTTTTCGGTGAATTCGTCGGGCTTGATGGACTCGAGAAGCCACGACCGGATGTCGTTTTGAACAGCGGTTGTCATCAGATCTTGCGGAAATCCGCTCTCGATATCGCGTTCTTGTATTCGGCGGGACGATTGTCCTGTGAGTCTTTGACGGCGGCGGGGGAAAGTGTGCCCTGGGTATGACCCGATTTGATCTGGCGTTGCAGCTCGAGTATCCCCGCGATCAGCGCCTCCGGTCGCGGCGGACAGCCGGGAATATACACGTTCACGGGAATGATCTTGTCGATGCCCTCCAGGATCCCGTATTGGCCGGGATATTTGAAAGGACCGCCTGCCGTCGCGCAGCCGCCGAGCGCGATCACGTATTTGGGCGAAGGCATCTGGTCATAAAGTGTTTTGATGCAGGGCACCATTTTTCTTGAGATAGTCCCGGCCACGATCATGACGTCCGCCTGGCGCGGAGAAGGCCTGAAAACGCCGGCACCGAAACGGTCGAGGTCAAATCGTGACGCGCCGCCCGCCATGAGCTCGATGGCACAGCAGGCCAGACCGAAAGTGAGCGGCCAAAGCGAGTTGGCCCGCGCCAGGTTGAGCACGTCTTCCACCCTGAAAAGATTCACGAGTCCGGGAGCCGGGGACTGGGGATTGGCGTATTCGGGATTTTCGCTTATTTCCATGCGAAGAGTCCTTTTTTCCAGGCGTAAAGAATGGGAAAAGTGAGAAGCGTCAGAAATAGCCAGATCTCGAATAGCACGGCCAGGCTCATGACGTCTTTGAACGCCATCAGCGCCGGGAAGAGAAACACCGCTTCCACGTCGAACGCGATGAATATCAGGGCAAACAGGTAATAATTGATGTCGAACTGCACCCAGGCCGGCCCGATGGGGACCTCACCGCTTTCATAGGGGTCTTGGGCGCGCGAGCCACGGCTGCGGGGGCTGATGAGCAGGGGGATGAGGGTGTTGACGACGACGAAACCGACACCGATGACCAGGAAACCGAGGACATACGAATAATCAGGAAGTAACGACATGAACAGCACTTAACTCCAAAAGTTTATCCCCGCAGTATACAAAAATCGGTGTGGCAAGTCAATGAGACCTCAGCGCCGACCGTGCTAAGCTTCGGGGTCAGACCCTCGGTGAAGATAAGCTTAGGGTCTGACCCCATAGCCTACGGGGGGACTGTCCCCAAAGCGGGAAAACAAGGGAATTTAATTACATAACTGACTGTAAATAATAAGGTTATAGATTTTTATTTATTGAAAGTTTTTTTGATTTTATCCTAAGTCCAATGTATACTTTTGGTTAAGTCCACATAAACCTATTTAGCCGACTTTGGGGTCGACCTAAAAGAATGATGAGAAAAAACAGACCGGTCATAAGGTCTATCTCCTTACTATTAGCTTTTATTTTCACTTTCTCGGAGCTTTCGTATTCCGCCCCGATGGATTCGCTTCAGCTTCCCCGCTCACCGCTAGACATCATCGTTCAGGACCCCACACGATTTGAGGCCCCCACCGATTTCACCGTCCTGAAAGAAGTGCATCGGGGCACTCAGCCCACTTTTGTCATCCACATCCAGGACGCGCACGCGAACCTGAGCGGCCAGGAAAATCTGGCTAGCGCCCTCGATGACATCATGAAAAAGTACAAAGTGGAGCTAGTGCTGGTCGAGGGCGGTACCAAAGACGATACGCTGACTCCGATCAAGTCCATTGCCACTCCCGAAGTCTGGCGCCGCGTCGCGAAGAAGTTCCTCGTGGAAGGGAAGATCTCCGGCGAAGAGTACCTGAATCTCACCTCCGATCACCCGATGAAAATACTCGGCATCGAGAACAAAGAGCTTTACATGGCGAGTCTCAGGGCTTACGGCGACCTGGCGGGACGGCGTGAGGCGAACCTGGATTACTTGAAAGAGATACAGTCCGCCGTCAATAAGCTGAAAAACAGGATGTATGACAAGGCCCTGCTCGATTACGAAACGAAAAAGAGCTCATCTCTTGTCGCGGGCAATGACGCGATAGGCGATGCCGCGCAGGAACTCACGCGTCTAGGTGAGGGTCTGCTTGCCGACAGTCCTAATATTCAAAAAATGAAGGCGCTTGGGGAGGCAGAGAAGGCGCTCAATTTCGAACTCGCGAATTTAGAACAAGCGGCTTTGCTGGACGAGCTCAGGCAGCAGGGTCGTTCCATCGAGTTCAAGAGTCCCGGCGGACAAGGCGCGATGAAGGCGCGAGCTTTGTCTTTTTTTGCCTACTTTCAAAATACTTTGAATATCGCGAAAGAGAAACACATCGATATTTCCGCGTATCCGAACTGGTTGGAATACGGAAAATATCTGGGCGAGCTCATGGACATTGATATGGAGGCACTGCTGGTAGAGCTGGAAAAACTTGAACAGCAAGTCTATGACCGGGAGTTAGAGCGAGAAGCGTATAGCTCTCCCTCTGCGCTCCACGCTGTACGCTCCACGCTAACAAATGACGCCAAAGTGCTGCGCGCCATTGACCGTTATCTCGCGCTTCTCGAAACCGCTTATCAAATACGCATGTCGACGCGTGAATTCGCCGAGTTTCGTGTCAACGAGCCGGATTTCGGTGATGTGCCTTTTCTCGCATTCTTGAATCGAAAGCTGGCCGAGCAGGGTTATTTCAACGATGTCGTCCCTTACCGCGCGGACTTGCGGGAAGGGAAGAAGGCGCTGGAAACTTTTTACGCCTCCGTGGACGGCCGCGACATGGCGTTCATGGAAAATCTTGAAAAGATCCTGAAAACCGAGAACCAAAAAGTAGTGGTTCTGATCTCTGGCGGTTATCACACGCCGCATCTCAAAAAACTTTTTAGGGAAAAAGGCTACTCGTACGCGGTGCTCACGCCGGTGGTCACTGCGGAGACCAACCAGAGCAAGTACGAGAAAGTCCTTCTCGAGCC
>CAZTBX010000047.1:0-4443 GCA_964612035.1 uncultured Planctomycetia bacterium | reverse complement strand
ATGGCCAAAGAAAAATTCGAACGCAGTAAGCCCCACGTGAACATCGGCACCATCGGTCACGTCGACCATGGCAAGACCACTCTCACAGCCTCCATCACCACGGTTCTGTCCAAAAAGGGCTTAGCCGAAGCCCGTGCGTTTGACACCATCGATAATGCCCCCGAGGAGAGAGAGCGTGGTATCACCATCGCCGTCTCCCACGTGGAATACCAGACCGAGAAGCGCCACTACGCCCATGTCGACTGCCCGGGACACGCTGATTACATCAAGAACATGATCACCGGTGCCGCCCAGATGGACGGGGCCATTCTTGTCGTCTCAGCCACAGACGGTCCCATGCCCCAGACAAGGGAGCATATCCTCCTCGCCCGTCAGGTCGGAGTCCCTGCCGTTGTCGTGTTCCTGAATAAATGTGACGCCGTGGACGACAAAGAGCTCTTGGACCTCGTGGAAGTGGAAGTCCGTGAACTCCTCACCAAGTACCAGTTCCCCGGCGACAAGATCCCCGTCATCCGAGGCTCTGCTCTTGAAGCCCTGAATAACCCTGAAGATGCTGCCAAAACCCAGTGCATCATGGACCTCATGAAAGCCGTCGACGAATACATCCCGACCCCCAAGCGTGAGACGGATAAACCCTTCCTCATGCCCATCGAGGACGTGTTCTCCATCACAGGCCGCGGCACTGTCGGAACAGGCCGTATAGAACGAGGCATCTGCAAAGTCGGCGACGAGATCGAGGTTGTCGGCATCAAACCCACTAAGAAATCCGTCATCACCGGCATCGAGATGTTCAGAAAGCTTCTAGACGACGGCCAAGCCGGAGACAACGTTGGCGTTCTCCTTCGCGGTATTGAAAAGAACGACTTAGAACGCGGTCAAGTCCTTGCCAAGCCCGGATCCATCGCCCCCCACACGAAGTTCAAAGGGGAAGTGTACATCCTGACCAAAGAAGAGGGAGGCCGTCACACCGCCTTCTTCAACGGCTATCGTCCCCAGTTCTACTTTAGGACCACAGACGTCACAGGGGTGATACAACTCCCCAAAGACGTTGAGATGGTCATGCCCGGTGACTCGGTCACCGTCACAGCCGAGCTCATCACCCCCATCGCCATGGAAAAAGAGCTTCGCTTCGCCATCCGCGAAGGCGGCCACACCGTGGGTGCCGGTGTCATCACGGAGATATTGGGCTGAATTTTTTAGTTGCTAACACTTAAGTTTAATGTATAATTATAGCTTGTGTTTTTTTCGGGGAGACGTTGATTGTGAGAGAGTTTATTCAGTTTGAATGCACGACCTGCAGACAACGCAATTACACTTCGAATAAAAACAAGAAACTTCATTCAGAGCGTATCGAGCTGAAGAAGTTTTGTCCCTTTTGCCGTAAACATACTGTTCACAAAGAACAGAAATAAAGCCAGATAAAAATTCCATTCAGAATCGAGAGGATTCTGATTTAGGGATTTTTTATCTTTTTTAAAATGGTCGTTAAAAGTTTTAGGCCAGTAGCTCCAATTGGCTAGAGCGGCGGTCTCCAAAACCGCTTGTTGGGGGTTCGAGTCCCTCCTGGCCTGGAGACTGAAGACAGGCAATAGGGAATGATCAAAAAAATACAGACGTTTTTGCTCGAAGTACGCGCGGAAATGCAGAAAGTGACTTGGCCCACGCGTGAAGAGCTGTTCGGTTCAACGGCGGTTGTGCTTATGACCATGCTGATACTTTCCACTTTTATCGGCGTGGCCGATTTTGTTTTCTCCCATGCCCTTTCGGTGGTGTTGAGGTAACGTTGGTTCAAATGTCGAAACATTGGTACGTCATTCATACGCAGACGGGGCGCGAAGAGAGGGTGAAGACGACACTCGAGAGCCGCGCGCAGCAGCATAGCATGCAGGACAAGATCACGCAGGTGCTGATCCCCACAGAGAAAGTCTCCGAGATCAAGTCGGGGAAGAAGACGATTTCGACGCGGAAATTTTTCCCGGGTTACGTGCTGATCGAGATGGAGTTGAACGACGACACCTGGTATCTAGTGAAGAACACGCCGGGCGTCAGCGGTTTCATCGGGTCCGGCCGTCGTCCGCTTCCTTTGAAGGAGACGGAGGTCGCCGGCATCATCAAGCAGGCCGAGGACAAGAAAGAAAAACCGACGCCCAAGGTTGTGTTTGAGAAGGGCGAGAGCGTGCGGGTGAAAGAAGGCCCGTTCGTCAATTTCAACGGCACCATCGATGAAGTGAACCCTAATAAAGGGAAGCTCAAAGTACTGGTCGCTATTTTCGGCCGGACGACGCCGGTTGAGCTCGAGTACTGGCAGGTAGAAAGCATCTAATGGCCAAAAAGATCAAAACGACCATCAAGCTTTACTGTCCCGCGGGCCAGGCCAATCCTGCGCCTCCGGTGGGACCCGCGCTGGGTCAGCACGGCGTGAACATCATGGAATTCTGCAAGATGTTCAATGAGCGCACGCGCGGCAGGGAAGGCCTGACACTCCCGGCCGTCATCACGGTGTACGAAGACCGCACATTCGATTTCATCATCAAGAGCGCCCCCAGCAGCGTGCTGCTCAAGCGGGCCGCCGGTGTGGCCAAGGCCTCGGGCGAGCCCAATAAGATCAAGGTTGGCAAGATCACGGACGCGCAGCTGCGCGAGATCGCCGAGGAAAAGGCAAAAGATCTAAATTCCAAAGACATGGAAGGCGCGCTCAGGATCATCAAAGGCACCGCCCGCAGCATGGGCATAGAGGTCGAGGGGTAACATGTCCGTCGCCGTCACAAAAAGAGAAAAGACGCTTTTGACCTCTACGGAAAAAGGCAAGCTGTACAGCATCCAGGACGCGATCAAAGCCCTGAAAAACGGGCCGATCACCAAATTCGACCAGTCGGTGGAGCTCCAGTTCAAGCTCGGGGTGGATCTGACGGCCGCCGACCAGCAGGTGCGCGGTACGGCGGTGCTTCCGCACGGCCAGGGTAAGACGCTTCGCGTCATCGTTTTCACGAAGGACGAGAACGGCAAGGCCGCCAAAGAGGCGGGCGCCGACATCGTGGGCGGAGATGAGCTGGTGCAAAAAATATTGGGCGGCTGGATGGATTTCGACGTCGCGATCTCGACCCCGATGATGATGAAAGAAGTCGGAAAGCTCGGCAAACTGCTCGGCCCGCGCGGCCTCATGCCTTCGCCGAAAGCGGGCACGGTGACCGACAATCCTGCGAAGGCCATCAAGGAGATCAAGGGCGGCCGCATCGAGTTCAAGATGGACAAGTTCGCCAACATGCACACGCTGGTCGGAAAACTTTCGTTCGTGGACGAAAAGCTGGCTGAGAACACGATCACGCTGGTCGAGGCCGTCATGAAGGCCAAGCCGAGGTCCGTGAAAGGCAATTTCGTGAAGACCGCTTATCTTTCGAGCACCATGGGGCCCGGTGTGAGGCTTGATCTGAGCCGTTACGTCCGCGAAGTGGAGACAGAGGAATAAAATGAGGGTCACAGGCCTAAGCCGCGTTTCCAAAGAGATCATCATCCGCGAGATCAAAAAGGAGCTGAAAGGCCGGCCGACTTTTTTTGTCACCGACCACGGCGCGATCTCCGGGACGAATCTCGATAAGTTGCGCGCGAGCCTTCGTCGCGTGAAGTCACGTTATCTTGTCGTGAAGCGCACGTTGGTGAAAAAGGCGCTCGAATCGGCGGAACTGAAACCTGTGTCCGAGCAGGTCACCGGCGCTATCGGCATCGCGTTCACGGATGGCGATCCGTCGGCGCCTTCTAAAATACTGCTCGAATGCGCGAAAGCGAACGAAAGTTTCAAGGTACAGCTCGGTGTCATGAACGGACAGATCATGGACCTCGAGCGCGTTAAGTTCCTGGCGAGCCTTCCTTCGAGAGAAGTGCTGCTCGCCAAGTTCGTCGGCACCCTCCAGGCGCCGCTGTCGAGATTTGTCAGAGTGTTGTCCGGCAACGTGAAAAAGATCGTCACCGTTTTGGATGCGATCGCGAAGAAAAAAGTTAACAACCAAGGCAAGCAGGAGAGGGGAAATGACACAGACAATGGAAACACCTAAGAACGCCGTTAGCGGCAAAATGCAGGAAATCATCGAGTCAATCGAGACACTCAGCGTGCTCGAACTCGCGGACCTCGTGAAGGCCCTGGAAGAGAAGTTTGGAGTCTCTGCCAGCGCGCCTATCATGATGGCCGCCCCGGGAGCCGGGGCAGGCGCAGGAGCAGCCGCTCCCGTCGAAGAGAAGACCTCGGTGACCATCGTCCTGAAAAGCGCCGGTGCCAACAAGATCCAGGTCATCAAAGAGATCCGCGGCATCACGACGCTCGGACTCAAAGAAGCCAAGGATCTCGTGGATGCGGCTCCGAAGCCGATCAAGGAAAACGTCCCGGTCAAAGAAGCCGAGACGATCAAGAAGGCTTTGGAAGCGGCCGGTGCTCAGGTCGAGCTCAAGTAA
>CAZTBX010000046.1:0-18131 GCA_964612035.1 uncultured Planctomycetia bacterium | reverse complement strand
GCTAGCGAGCACCGATGGGGCTGTCCGCCGGCAGGACCCGTTTGCCCCACAATGCGAGACGCTCGCCAGCCCTATCATTGCGAGTTAATCCGAATGATGATAGAGTAAACCGTTAATGAAAAACGACGAAAAATTTCTCTTCATCAGCGGCGGCTCGAGGGGTATAGGCCGCGCTATCACGCTCGCGGAGGCGAAAAAGGGCGTCACCGTCTTCATCAATTACCTGCGCGATGAGGAATCAGCGGCGCACGCCAAGAGTGAGGCCGAAAAAAATGGCGCACGCGCGATCCTCGTGCGCGGCAATGTCGGCGACCCCGACGATGTCGCCTCCATTTTTGAAACGGTGAAAAAGAACACGGGCCGTCTCGATTCTCTCGTGCACAGTGCGGCGCTCGGCGTGTTCAAGCCCGTGATACAGCTCCGTGTCAAAGATTGGGACCTTTCGCTGGACGTGAACGCAAAAGGTCTGCTGCTTCTTTCCCAGGCGGCCCTGCCTCTCATGAAAGAAAAAGGCGGAAACATCGTCGCCATCTCAAGCCTCGGCGCACAGCGTTACACGCCCGACTACGGCGCCATCGGCATTTCCAAAGCCGCGCTTGAAAGCCTTGTCCGTTATCTCGCCGTGGAACTGGCGCCGTTCCGGATCCGCGTGAACGCCGTATCCGGCGGACTCGTGGACACGGACTCCCTGAAACAGTTCCCGCATATGGATGCCATGAAAAAAGAATTTTCGACGCAGGCGCCGGCCAAGCGCGTGGCCAGGCCCGAAGACATCGCGGCCATTGCTTCTTTTCTTTTAAGCCCCGCCTCCGACTGGATTTACGGACAGACACTCGTTGCCGACGGTGGTTATTCCCTCATTTAATTCCGCGGCCGTCGCCGCACTCGCATGGATACTCCTCGTGTGGGTACGCCGCGCGCTCTGGATGCGCCGTTTCCGGCAAAACGTTCCTCCTCTCCCGCTGGTCGCACCGATGGAAAACGCGCCTCTTGTGTCCATCATCATCCCGGCGAAAAATGAAGAGACCAATGTCGCGCGATGCCTTTACCCTCTTTTCAAACAGACCCACGGGTCCTACGAGATCATCGTCGTCGATGACCGTTCAACGGACCGCACACCGCATCTTCTAGAAAATTTCAAAAAACTTTCTCCGGTCCCCTTCAAGATCGTGCGCATCGAAAAACTGCCAGCCGGATGGACGGGGAAAAATTACGCCATGTTCACCGGCTCGAAAGCCGCCTCAGGCGAGTGGCTACTTTTCACGGACGCCGACACCGTGCACCGGCCCGAGAGCGTGACGAGCGCGCTTCATGCGGCCTTGTCGCAGCGCATAGATTTTCTGACGCTAGCTCCGGAAACCGAATGTCAAAGTTTTTGGGAAAAAACCGTGCAGCCCCTGGCGGTAGGAAGCCTTGCGCTCTGGTTTTTTTCCGAAGGCAACGGTGAGAACAGGGCCGGGCTTGCCAACGGCCAGTACATCCTCGTCAAAAAAAAGGTGTACGAAATACTTGGCGGCAATGAATCAGTGAGATCCGAGGTTGTGGAGGATGTGGAACTCGCCAAGCGCGCAATGCGGGCGGATTTCACTGTGCGTTTTCTGAACGGGACGCGTCTGTACTCGACTCGCATGTACAGTTCCCTCTCGCAGATCGTGACAGGCTGGGCGAGGATATTCACGCATCTTTTCGAAAAAAGCCTGTTGGCTATTTTTCACAAGATCTTTTTGTTTTTATTCTTTTCGTGCCTGCCGTTCGCGCTTTTATTCATCGAGTTGGCGGTTTATTTTCTGTCCCCTTCACGCGTTTCACCCGCTGTATTCTTCGCGAGCCTCGGGGTGAGTGCTTTCATCATCGCGCTGCGATTCGAGGGAAACCGGATGGTGAAAACCGACGGACGCTACGCGTTCTTCCATTTTTTGGGGTCGTTGGTGCTTGTGTGGGTGCTTTTTCTCTGCGTGTTCCGCATTGTGTTCAGGAAACCGGCGGTGTGGCGGGGAGATTCTTACGCCTAGACGGCGTAAAGGTCATTCGACGCCGCGATAGACCTTGAAAAGCTTAGGATGGATCAGCGACTCGAATTCCTTATCGTCAGGTCCTACGTTCACCGAAACATCTTCATAGGCATAGATCCCCATCGGCTGATCGTCCCAGTCATAGAGGGCCATGCGCGTCGGAAGCTCAGTTCCTTTGTCGAAACCCACGACCACTCGATGGGCAAAATACACCGGATCTTCCTTGGACCCCAAAAAAACCGTCTCGATAGAGTCCCCGACGGTCTGTGTCTTGAGTTCCTTTTGTTGCACGGCGTGCTTCACGGCTGCCGAAAAATCCTTGAGAAAAGTCCCTATCCCCACGTCTTCGATGTCATAAGAAGCGCTGCCCTCGCGCACCCACGGACTGTTCTGGTCGAGGAATAGGACGGGCTTCAGGAGAAAAAAGAAGCCCGGTTTGTGGATGGCAAGTTTTCCGTCGTGCTTGCCTCTTTCATACACCACCTCGAGATCTTTTTTCCCCGTATCCATCCAGCGCATGAAGACCTTGAATGGTTTTTCAAATTTGAGGAATATTTTTTCACGTGCTTCCAAGCCGCCATCCGATCGTTCAGACTTGTAAAAAAAGGCCTTGTAGTCCTTCAGTGAGTCATAAGACTGCGCACTGCGCTCAAGCTGAGCGAGCAGCTGGGCCTGGAGCACGTCTCCTTCCGAAAATGCCGGACCAGCCGAAAGGGTGAGAAAAAACGTAGCTATTAAAAGTACCCGGTAGGCCAGACACCTCACCGGTGCTTCACTTTGGCGAGAAATTCCGTGATCTCCTTTTCATACACTTCGCGGCTCATGGTCACGGCCTCATTGTGACCCGCCCCGGCAACCACGAGACGCCGTGTCGGCTGGTCGTCACCTAGTTCTCCCAGGAAGCGCTGGTGCGTGACGGGGATGTAATCGTCGCTTTCGCCATGGATCATGAAAAGCGGTACGTGTTTTCTGCGCAAGAGTTTTTCGATGTCGAGAAATTCCCTGCGGCTCTGCTTCTGGCAATACCAGAACCCGAGTCCCGCGAAAATATGCAGCACCCAGCGCGGGTAATTTTCCCCGAAGAGATTGGGCCGCACGAGCATCGGCGCCCATTTCTTGATGTAATCGCGGAATATCTCTTTCATCGAAAAAAGTCCGTCGGCGATCACCGCCGAAACGGCCGGGTCGCGGAAAGAGGCCGCGAGCGCGATGTTCGCGCCTTTGGATATCCCAAAAAGCACTATCGGCGTGTCGGGGTGGAACGCCTTTTTCGCCCAGCGGATCACCGTGAGCAGGCGCTCGACGTCGTCCTGACAGGGCCACTGGGTCAGTGAATTTTTCTCACCGGCCGAAACCGTGTTCTGACCAAAGTCCGCGCTCAACACGTGAAAACCGAGCGGAGGGAAAAAATAGGCGTACTTTGACCAGGACTCTTTTGTCGCGCCAGATTCATGGCAGAAGATCACGATGCCGCTTCTGGCCGCTTTTCTCTCGATCAGAAGCGCTTCGATCTCCTGATCGGACGAATCGAGGATGCTGATCTTCTCGCCTTCCAAACCGTTCGTGACCGGTGGCGAAGGACTCGTGTAGATCAGGCTCAAGAAAATATTACTGATCATGCGCGTGTATTTGAAACCTGAATACACGGCGTAGACGCAAAAAATAAGGAACGGAGCGGCGAGGGCCAGGCGAAACAACACTAGACACCCACCTTTACCGGACGCTTTTTTCTCATCACTTCCATGAAGGCGGCGCCTGCCAGGCTAAGTTCGAATAAAATAATAAGCGGCACGGCCAAAAAGATCTGGCTGGCGATATCGGGGCTCGGTGTCAACACGGCCGCGACGATGAAAATGATCAGCACCGCATGCCTCCTATATCTTGCGAGTTGTTTTCGCGTCACAAAACCAAAGGACACGGCCGCTAGGGTGAAAACGGGTAAATTGAACGCGACCCCGAACGCGAGCACCATTCCGGAAACGAATGAAACGTAAGACCCTGTGGAAATGAGTGGCTTAAGGACATCACTTTGCATGCCGATCAGGAAGTGCAATGCCGGAGGCATGACCACCCAAAAGCAGAACGCCGAGCCGGTGAGAAAAAGAAGTGTAGTGAGCGCCGTCAGGGGGATCACGATCTTTCTCTCGTTCGGATAAAGCGCCGGAGACATGAAAAGCCATAGCTGGCTCATGACCACTGGCGAGGCCGCTAGAAAACCCGCAAACAGCGAAACTTTCACTTTCAAGAGGAAGGCCTCGGAAGGAGAGAAAAAATAAAGTGGGCCGGCCTCAGTTCCCAGCGGTCTTAGGAGAAAACGGATAAGCCCGTCCGAAAAAAAATAACAGGCGACAGCCCCCAAGGTGACGGCCACGAAACTGATGAGAAGCCGCCTTCTCAGCTCGTCCAAATGATCCAGAAATGTCAGTGCTTTGCCGCTCATTTTCGTCACTTTTCTTTTTTTATATTAGCACAAAATATTCAAATAAAAAGCCGAATTGACATCCCATGACCCCTTTGTTACCATCGTCATTCAGACCTCATGACTCAGCCCATTCCTATCCGTCAACTCGTCGCTTTTGTCGCCATTGCCGCTCTGTCGCTGTCCACGGCACTGATGTGGGTAAAAAACACTGATCTGAATAAAAAAAATCAGACGCTTCTGGCCGAGACGAAAAAGCTTCAGACCTCGTTGGACGAGATCGAGGAGAAAAATCAGGCCCTCGTCGACTCGATGAAGAAAGAAAACGAGACGATGAAGGACTCACTCGAGTCGCTGAAAAAAGAAAATGAGTCCCTGCAGGCCGATATCCAAAAGAATGAGACCGCCTCCTCGAGCGCCCAGGAAGAAAAGACCTATCTCGAGGAAATGCTCATCAATAAGACCAAGGAAATCGAGCGCCTGAAAAATGCCTCCCCTGCTCAACAAGCCGCCCCCAGCGCCCCGCTTCCGTCAGGCACGCCCGAAGACATCACGCAGAGGATACGCCAGAAAGACGACGAGATCAGAAGCCTAAGCGAGCAGAACAAGATCCTGTCGAAAAAACTGGAGGCGCTTTACAAGACCACCAACGAAAAAATAGGCGAGATCAACGTGGCCAAGATCGCGCTCGAGGACACGGTTTCCGAGGCGAGAAGGAAGATCGACGAGGAGTACAACACCATCGATCTTGGTTCCATCAGCGTGGGTGAAAAGACGGCAAGGCCCGCAAACAAAGAACAAACGAGAAAGACCGCTAAAAAGGAAGGCCGCATCCTCGCGATCAACGACGACCACGGCTTCGTCGTCGTGGATCTAGGCCGCATAGACAATCTTTCCAATGACATGCGCCTCGCCGTCAAGAAGAACGGCGAGACCATCGCGACTTTAAGCGTTCTGGAAGTCCGGGACGTGATGGCCGCCTGCAATGTCCGCGACCTGCGGGATGGGCAAAAGCTTCAGATCAATGATCCTGTGTCAGTCCTGAAGTAACAGAACTCCGTCCGAGCCGGTAGGCCTGGACATTCAGATCGGCAGCCTTCGGGATCGTCCTGCGTATCGCCGCCTCCATCGAGGCATCCGAGAAGATCTCAAGCGCCTGATTCAGCGCTCCTAACAGCACGATGTTCGCGCTGCGCTTTTCCTTCAAGTGTTCCATCGCAAGACTCGCGGCAGGCACTTGAAGCACCGTGTGATCGTACACGCCGTTCTTGATGTCGGCGCCCTGGGCGTCGACGAGAATGAGCCCACCTTTACGCACAAAATGCTTTCTCTCGAAATACATCTGCGGCGTCATGCACACGAGCACGTCCATCTCACCGGCCTGCGGCCCGGGGTTCACATGCGCGTTGTTGGAAAGAGTGACGGCCGCGACCGTCCTTGCCTTCGTCACTTCCGGTTCATACCACGGCGAGTTGTGCGCATACGGTGTCAAGCCTGAACGCATGAGAATGTCCGCAAGCGACTGCACGCCCTGGCCGCCTTCTCCGCAGAGATAAAAGCGCAGGTCTTTCGAAGACCTTTTTTCATCCCGGGTATCCTCCGGCAGGAGAATGCCCATCGAGGTAAGGGTTTTTTTGAAACCGTCGAAGCGCACGGCGGGAGCGGTTGCCTCTTCCGTTTTTTTTCTCAATCCCGCTTGGCCTTGGATGAAAGACAGAGGGTCTGCCATATCCTCACCCCAGCCCACGGCGAGCGGGAAAGTCTTTGGCATGGTCTTTGCCGCGTATTCCTTGGAAAGCGTTATCTGATGCAATTTTTTCCCGGCAGTCTTAAAGGCATCAATGATCTCTTTGGGCGCGCGCTGGTGCTCGGTGCAGGTCGCGATCACTTCAATGACGCTCATGCCCTCGCCTTTTGCCTGATGCGCGAGCGCCTGCATGAAAAAGGCTGAAAACTGCTTGTTGAGCTCGGGCGTGCCCAAAAGCGTGCGGCGATAATAAGCGACGCCTTGCCGGTGCAAAAGTTGTGAAAGATCTATGGGAAAACCATTTTTCTGGGCGTCGCGGCCTTTGGGGGTGGTCTTTGAGAACTGATCCAGCGGCGTTGTGGCCGAAAGCTGTCCACCGGTCATACCGTAGGTGCCATTGTTGATGAGAATGATGGTGATATTTTCGCCCCGTGCCGACGCATGCATGAGCTCGCCTAGGCCGATGTCTAGCCCGTCACCATCCCCCTGATAGCAGATCACCAGCGCATCCGGCTTGGAGCGCTTCGTCGCGGACGCGGCGGCAGGCCCGCGGCCATGCGGCACCTGGATATTGCGCACGCGGTCTTTCCTGAAAAAATCGTAAAGAAATATGGAGCAGCCGACAGGCGAAAACAGCGTGACCTCGAAGTCTTTCAGCGCATCGAACGCCGCTCCTAACGCCTCGGTGCTGTACTTGTGGTCGCAGCCGGCGCAGTAGTACATGTTTTTGTCCGTCATGCTTTCAAAATTTCTCGGCTCAGGCCTTTTTCCGTCCATGCCGGCCTTGTACTCGGCGTCGTGCGTGGAGTCTGAAAGGGCGATGTTTGAAAAATTCTTGCCTCGGTTGACGCGATAAGTCGAGGGGATGTCGTTCAGCGACATCGCAATGGATAGATCCCGCTGAAACTCTGGCCGTCTCACCTGCGTCAGGATGAAACCAAGGTCAGACACGATCTCATGTTCTTCGGGCAGCGTGCCTCCGGGACGCTCGCAGGCACCCACGATGGCCAAAGGCCCGACGGCTGTCCTGAGGCGATCGCCGAGCTGCTGGATGCCGCCTTCCATGACGTAAAACGGTCCAAATTTTCTCGCGATCTCCCTGAGTTTCTGTTCCGGGAAAGGATTCAGCACTTTCAGACTTACCTGACCAACGGGGATGCCGGCCTCACGCGCGCGGTCCACGACGCCGTTCCCGATGCGTGAAAATATGCCGTAATTCACGAGGATGATCTCCGCGTCACCATCCGGATCTTCCAGGCGGTAGGGCAACAGTTCAAGCGCTTTCAGCTCAGCGTCTTTTTTCACTTCCTCGAAGCGGCGGAACAATTTCCAATTATGCTCTTCGAGAATGCCTTCACGGACATAGATGGAAGTGCGTGTGTCCTGGGCGATAGAGACGGAAAAAGGTTTTAGCGTGTCAGGGATATGGTAGGCCTCCTTCAGCTGTCCCACATACCCATCCGTCAGAATGAAACCCGGCACGCGATACCGGTGGGAAAGTTTGAACGCCAGGCGTGTGAAATCGAACATTTCCTGGGCCGAAGCGGGGGCGAGCACGATGTTCTGATAATCCCCGTGGCCTCCGCCGAGCACCACCTGATTGAAATCCGATTGTGCGCCCTGGATATTGCCGAGGCCTGGACCCCCACGCACCACGTCCACGTACACAATGCCGCGTCCACCGAGCTCCATCCCCGCCGCATACGAGATCGCCTCCTGCATGAGGCTCATGCCGGGGCTTGAGGTCACTGTGATAGCCGGCACGTCCGTGGAGGCGGCACCCAGAAGCATGTTCCCGGCCGCGATCTCGCTTTCGGCCTGGATGAACGAAATATCTATTTCCTGGCTCAGGCGGCCGAAGTATTCGGTGACTTCATTGACGGGGGTGATGGGGTAACCGGCGGCGAAAAGGATCTTTTCTCTTGGATTTTTGACGGCCCCCGAGGACTCGATGGCCCAACAGAGGGCGCCATTCACGAGGGCGAGGTTGCCGTTGCTTAGAGCTTTTGCCATTTTAAGTCGCCATTTTCATTCTTACCGTTCAAATGATCGTTGGACAAAAATTCCGAAAGGCCGAGAATTCTCTGGATCTCCTCGTGGATCTTTGGAGCGCTGAGGCCCAAAGAATCCAAAAGCGTCTCCCGTTTTCCGTGGGGGATAAAATCGTCGGGAATGCCGAGCGTGCGCACTCTTTTCATGAGGCCATGCCGTTCGAAAAGCTCTAGCACCGCGTCTCCAAAGCCGCCGATCAGCGAGCCTTCTTCCACGGTCACGATGAGCGATCTGCCTTCCGCGAGCTTCAAAATTGTCCGTTCATCCAGGGGTTTGGCGAAACGCGCGTTCACGACCGCGGCCCCAATGCCTTCTTTTTCGAGAGCCAGCGCCGCTTCGTACGCCGGGTACACCATGCTGCCAAGCGCGAGGATCAGAACGTCTTTTCCTTCTTTCAAGATTTCCGCCTGCCCGAGCCGGATCTCGGCGGGCTTCACCGTCGAGAGCGCCAGACCGCTTTCCTCGGCTACGGCGCCACGCGGATATCGCACGGAGATGGGCCCCAGCGTGTGGCCCATCGCAAATTCCATCATGGCCTCAAGCTCTCGCCCGTCGCGGGCGGCCATGACGGTGAAACCTGGGATCTTTCTAAGGTAAGCAATGTCGAATACGCCGTGATGCGTGGGTCCGTCTTCGCCGACCAGTCCCGCCCGATCGAGACAGAAAATGACGGGAAGCTCCTGCAAAGCCACGTCATGAATGATCTGGTCATGAGAACGCTGAAGAAAAGTGGAATAGATCGCGACCATCGGTCGAACGCCGGCCTTTACGAGACCCGCTGCAAAAGATACGCCGTGTTCTTCGGCAATGCCCACGTCGAAAAAGCGGTCTGGAAATTTTTTGGAAAACTCCACGAGGCCTGTGCCATCACACATGGCGGCCGTGATCGCCGCGACGTTGGAGTGACGCCCCGCGAGCGCCACAGCGGTGTCGCCGAACACCTTCGTGTAAGTGCGACTTTTCGACACGGACTTCGGTTCCCCGGTCTCCACGCAAAAAGGTGTCGACGCGTGCCACTTGGCCGGATCTTTTTCGGCGATGGAATAGCCTTTGCCTTTTTTCGTGATCACGTGCAACAGCACCGGCCCATCGATCTTCGAGATATTCTTCAGGATATGCACGAGCTCGGAGATGTCATGCCCGTCGAGCGGGCCGAAATAACGGAAACCCATTTCCTCAAAGAGCAGGCCTGGGATGAAAATATTTTTCAGACCCTCGTCTATTTTTTTCGCTTTCGCGACCACGCGCTTCCCCACTTTGGGGATCCTCCGCAAAAGTTCCGACACGTCTTTTCGAAGATGATTGTAGATCGGGTTCGAGATGATCTTATTGAGATAGCGGCTCAAGGCGCCGACGGTGGGCGAAATGCTCATCTCGTTGTCGTTCAAGATAACGATGAGATTGTTTTCTTTGAGATGTCCCGCATGGTTCAGCGCTTCGAACGCCATGCCACTCACGAGCGACGCGTCACCTATCACGGCAATGACTTTTCGGCCGGCCTTAGGCAACGCATCAGGAACCGAGGAAAGAATGCGATTGGCGACGGTGATGCCGAGAGAAGTGGAGATAGAGGTGCCGCCGTGCCCGGTAGTGAAAGGGTCGTGTTCGCTCTCGTCTTTGTTGGAAAAACCGCTCGTGCCCCCGCCTTGTCTAAACGTCTTGAACTCCACGCGGCGGCCAGTGAGAATTTTATGCGCATGCACCTGATGGCCGACGTCCCAAACGAGGGTGTCTTTCGGCGTGGAAAAACAATAATGTAGGGCAACGGTGAGGTCCACGGCCCCGAGCGCAGCACCCAAATGCCCCCCATTTTTGGAGACGACTTCGAGAATGTAACGCCTCACTTCTTCGGCTAGAAGCGGGAGTTCATTCTTGGAAAGGGCTTTGATGTCGTCTGGGCTGTTGATGTTGTCCAAAAGCGGCATGTTATCGATCCCTGGTTAATACGAAGTCGGCGATCAGACCCAAAACGCGTCCCCTCCGGCCGAAAGGTGAAAGCTCGGCTTTTGCTTTCCGATGCAGGCGCAAGGCCTCTTTTTTGGCGTCGGCGAGACTCAGGGCCTGAACGTATCCTTGGCCATCCATTATATCATCGACGATTTGAAATAACAGCCCGACAAATTTGCCGTAGCGGAATAGGTTTTCCACCTGTTTGGGGGTCCCGCCACCGAGAGTGGCCCCCGTCCATAGCGAGACGGCTATCAAGGCCCCGGACTTGTGAGTATTGATGTATTCGGCCGTGGGCAGATCCAGCTCTTTTCCCTGATATTCCATGTCCACGGCCTGCCCGCCGACCATGCCACGACTGCCGATGGCGGAAGCAATACGGTTTATCGCCGTCGTCCGCCCGTCTGGTCCCGAAAGAAGCTGAAACGCGAGCGTTAGAAGCGCGTCCCCCGCCAGTACGGCGGTTTCTTCCCCGAATTTCGCGTGGCAGGACAGCCGCCCCCGGCGAAAACGGTCATCGTCCATGCACGGCAGGTCGTCATGCACGAGCGAATAATTGTGGATCAGCTCAAGCGCGCAGGCCGCGGGCAGGACTTTTCGCTCGTCGCCGCCTACGGCGCGGCAGGCCTCGAGTGCCAGGATAGGCCGTATCCTTTTTCCACCGCCGGCCACGGCATAGCGCATGGCCTCGTGCAGCTTCACCGGCCTCTCATTTTTTTTCGGAAGATACCGGTGCAGCGCACGGTCGATGTTCAGACACTGCTTTTTGAAATACGGACTGAGCTTCAACGAAACGGGACAGCTTTCAGCTTGGATCCGCTTTTCAAAAGGACTTTCACCCTTTTTTCGGCGTCGTTCAGCCGCTTCGAGCAGATGTCGGCCAAACGCACGCCTTCTTCGTAGTGCTTGAGCGCCGCTTCCAGCGAAAGCTCGCCTTTTTCAAGGCTTCCAACGATGTCTTCGAGTTTTTTTAAGGCAGCCTCGAACTCCATTTCTTTTTTTTCAGTCATAAGCCCTCCGGCCTTGGGGTCAGACCCCGCAGGTTCT
Source organism: uncultured Planctomycetia bacterium (assembly GCA_964612035.1). GTDB lineage: Bacteria > Omnitrophota > Gorgyraeia > 2-02-FULL-51-18 > 2-02-FULL-51-18 > CAZTBX01. Next base: position 6,907 of record CAZTBX010000046.1, on the reverse strand, counting down.
GTCCAATAGGGGTCTGACCCCGTAGGTTAGTCTTTATAACTTGGCTGACAAAAAATCCGCGGCTTAAAAGTGTTTTCACGCGGTCGCCCGGTTTCAGCCCCGCCGACGAAAGCACCACTTTTTCTCTAGGAAGCTTCAGCGAAACGCTGAACCCACGCGCAAGCGTCGAGGCCGGTCCCAGCACCTCAAGTCGGCCCAAAAGTCCGGCGACGGCCTGTTTTTGGAAACGGATAAAGCCTGAGAGCGACTGCAGCATCGAGCGCGCCAGCTCGTCCAGTCTCTGGGACTGGATCTCGAACACGGCCAGCGGGTCGCGCAGGGCACGGTTCGTGGAAAGCCGCTTCAGCTCCTGCCTCAGGCTTTTCACGAATGAAAGACAGGCTAGGGAGGCACGCGTCTCGAGATCCCCGACGAAAGAGGCAAGTTCCTCTTTCACGGGCATCACGATCTCGGCAGCCACCGAAGGTGTCGCCGCACGGATGTCTGCGACAAAATCCGCTATCGTGAAATCGATCTCATGTCCCACCGCGGAGATCACGGGGATCTCTGAGCGGTAAATCGCTCGAGCGACTGTCTCTTCGTTGAAAGCCCACAGGTCCTCGAGGCTTCCGCCGCCACGGGCGACGATGAGGACATCCACGGGAAACGCGCGATTGAAATCATCGATGGCCGAAGCGATGTCCTCGGCCGCTCCTTTTCCCTGCACCGCCACGGGATAAATGAATATCTCCACACCCGAAAAGCGCCTGTCCAAAACGTGCAGGATGTCGCGAAGGGCCGCCCCGTCCTTGGAGGTCACGATGCCGATGGTTTCTGGGAGATAAGGGATGGGGACTTTGTGCGCCGCGTCGAACAGGCCTTCGTTCTTCAATTTTTCTTTCAACTGCTCGAATCGAAGCTGAAGCGCCCCCGCACCTTTGGGCTCGATCCTTTCAACGTAGAGCTGATACTGTCCGCGCGGGCCGTACACGCTGACGCGGCCGCCGCAGACGATCTGCATGCCGTCGCTAAGCTCGAAACCAAGACCGTTGTTTTCGCGTTTGAACATCACGCACTGGACCTGAGACTGCTCGTCTTTCAGGGAAAAATACATGTGGCCCGAACTGTGCCACTTGAAATTGCAGATCTCGCCCTCGACCCATACAGAGGAAAAATGCTGTTCGAGAAGAAAACGCACGCTTCGGGTGAGGTCCGAGACGCTGAGCACCTGACGCGTGGTTTCGGTTTGAACACTGAGCATATCAGCGGTCCAGAGGTTTTTGCACGCGCTCGATGCGCAGCGCCTTGCCGGTCAAGTCGTCCACGGTGATGACGGCCCCACAGAAACGGACGTCCCCCTGCGCGACTTCTTTTTTCACGTTGATCTGCGTGAGAAAGCGCTGGAGGATGAGTTCTTTTTTTGCGCCGATCACCGAGTCATAAGGCCCGGTCATGCCAAGATCGGTGATGCAGGCAGTGCCTTTTTCGGTAACGCGCTCATCCGCCGTCTGTATGTGCGTGTGCGTGCCGACCACCGCGGACACGCGGCCGTCCAGATACCAGGACATGGCCATTTTCTCGCTGGTCGCCTCGCAGTGCATGTCGACGATCACGATCTGCGCGCCGGCTTTTTTTACCTTCTCCAGTTCTTCATCCGCGGACAAAAATGGCGAAGAAAAATGATAACGCATGAAAACCTGGCCAGCAACATGGATGACGCCGATCTTGATCCCTTTGCACTCCCGCACCGTGCTTCCAAAACCCGCGAGGCCTTTTGGAAAATTGGCCGGACGGATGATGCGCGGCTCGGTGTTCAAAAATTCTTCGATGTCTTTTCGACGGTCAAAGATATGATCTCCTCCGGTGATCACGTCGCAGCCGACCTGGAAAAGTTCTTTGGCGATGGAGGGCGTGATGCCAGCGCCGTCGGCGGCGTTCTCGGCGTTGCAGATCACGAAGTCCGCCTGGCCGCTTTTCTTCATCGCCGGCACGAAAGTCTCAACAGCCTTTCGGCCCGGCTCTCCGTAGGTATCTCCGATGGCGAGAATTTTCACTTCGCGATATCTTCGATGCGTGTTTCGCGGATCACGATGACTTTGATCTGGCCCGGGAACTGCAGCTGTGATTCGATCTTTTTGGAAATTTCCCTCGCAAGAGCGGGCATCGCTTCTTCGGGAACACGGTCGGGTCTCACGAGCACGCGCACCTCGCGCCCTCCCTGAATGGCAAAAGACTTTTCCACACCCGGGTGCTTGTCGGCGATCTCTTCGAGCTTGGCAAGTCGCTTGAAATAATTCTCGTGATTTTCCCGCCGAGCGCCCGGCCTGGCCGCGCTCACCGCGTCGGCCGCCTGCACAAGCATGGGCCAAACGGATTTCATCTCGATATCCTCGTGATGCGCTTCGATGCCGTGGATAACGTCCGGGTGTTCGCCGTAGCGCCGTGCGAGTTCCCCGCCGATCAAGGCATGCGGCCCTTCGACGTCGTGGCTCACGGCTTTCCCGATGTCATGCAAGAGCCCGGCACGCCGCGCGAGCACGGCATCCAGGCCCATCTCGCCCGCGATGACGTTCATCAGGCCCGCCACTTCGACGGAATGCGCAAGCACGTTCTGGCCGTAACTTGTCCTGAATTTCAGGCGTCCCACGAGTTTCACGAGCTCCGGATGCAAATTTCCTAGCTGGACGTCGAGCAGCGCTTTTTCCCCTTCTTCTTTCAAAACGTTCTCCATGTTGCGTTTGGTCTTTTGCACGACCTCTTCGATGCGCGCGGGCTGTATGCGCCCGTCCTGCATGAGCTCCTCGAGAGCGATACGCGCGACTTCGCGCCGTACGCCATCGAATGCCGAGAGCGTCACGACAGCCGGTGTGTCGTCGATGATGAGGTCGACCCCCGTCAGCGTCTCAAAGGTCTTGATGTTGCGTCCATCTTTTCCGATAATCCGCCCTTTCATGTCATCGTTCGAGAGATGCACGACGGTGACCGTTGAATCAATGGTGTGCGGGGCCGCACAACGCTGGATGGCGAGACTAAGTATCTTTTTGGCTTTGTCGTCAGCTGTCTTCCGTGCTTCGTCCTCCACCTCATGAATGAGACGGCCCGCCTCCGAGCGCAGATCGATCTCGAGACGCTTGAAAAACTCACGCTTTGCCTGTTCGGGGTCGACGGCCGATATTTTTTTCAGCGTTTCGCGTTCTTCCTGGATCAGCTTGTCGAGTGCGCGTTCTTTCTCGGTGATACTGTTTTCCCTGAGAGTCGCTTCCTGCAGTTTGTACGCGGCCTCTTTCTCCCTTTTCTCGATCGTGGAAAGTTTCTGGTCCAGCGTGTCTTCCTTGTGGCGCGCGACTTTGTCGAAGCTTTCCATCTCGCGCCTTCGCTGCGCCACGCTGTTCTCAAATTCACTCTCGGCCTTGGCGATGCCCGTTTTCGAGTCCTTTTCGGCCTTTTTCAGGATGCTCTCAGATTCGCGTTTGGCGTTCACGAGGATCTCGCGCGCCTTGGATTCGGCCGTGCGGATAAGGCGTTCGGCATAGGCCTTGCGCACAAAATAGCCAATGCCGAAAAAAAGTCCGCCTCCGAGAGCCACGCCGAGCACCCAGAGAAATATCAGATTGTAATCAAAAAAAGTGTCCATGTTTTCTCTCTAATCGGTCACGACATCGTCGAGGGATCGGTCATGTACCCCAACGGGTATTTTTTCCAGCACCTGGAACGCGAAGGCCAGGCCGATCTTCGCCGTGCGCGGCCCAAGCTTCGCCAAAAAACGGTCATAACAGCCGGCGCCGCGGCCGAGGCGATTTTTCGCCTTGTCGAAAGCGAGCCCCGGGACTATCACGCAGTCCATTTCCTCAGCGGCCGTTTCGCGTCCCGCTTTCGGTTCCGGGATGCCGAGCGCGCCGGGTTCGAGATCCGACGCGCGGTCCTTCACCTCATGAAAAAAAAGCTCGCCGCGCGCGCGGTCATAGCGCGGGAGAACAACACGCTTGCCCGAATGAATGGCCGCATCGATCATGGGGGCCGTGTCCACCTCCCCGGCGATCGAGGCAAAGAACACGACGCAGTGCGCGTTTTTGAAAGGCCCAAGTGAAAAAAGTTTTTCACGGATGCGCATACTTTTTTGTGCCGCTTCCGCCGCTGGCAAAGCGGCCAGCCGCCGCTTCATGTCTCCTCGAAGCGCTTCTTTTTCAGCCGAGGTGTTTTCTACCATCAAATACTGAAAGGGTGTGAAGAAACCGGCGTCTTCGATTTTTTCAGGCGGCGCGCTTCATCGAGCACCTGCTTCAGAGTCACTTCCGACAGCCCTTTTTCCAGCGACGCCCTCAATTTTTCCCAAAAAAGGAAATGCCCAATGCTCACCTCGTCGCCGTCACCGTGCGATCTCATGCGCGCCGGGAGGAACGCCCTTTCTTCGAGCGAGTAAAGAAGCGTCTCGAGCGTGATGTCTGAAGGTTTTTTGAACAGGACGTAGCCGCCCTGCGGGCCACGCACGCTTTTCACGAGTCCTTTTTTCTTCAGGCCGTTCAGGATCTGCTCGAGGTACGCCACGGAGATGCCTTCTTTTTTGGCGATCTGAGACACCGAAAGCGACCCTTCACCATAGCGGCTGGCCAGGACGAGTATCGCCTTCAGGCCGTATACCGTTCGAGCGGAAAATTTCATCTAGTTTAGGACCTCAGCGTCGCTCTCACTTTGACGATCTGAAGTTCCGCCATCAGCTCGTCAAGCTTCTGGAGGATCTCACTTTGTTTCTGCTCGATCCGTGCCAACCTCGCCATCGTCTCGGAGTCCGCTAAAACCGTGCGCGGGGAAAAAAACGTGATAACGGCAAAGAACACAACCGCGGATAAGATTTTTTTCATAGGATCACTCCTTTTTTTGGAACTGCGTTTCCATAAAAGCACCAGGCCCAGCGCCCAGAAAAAAAGCCCAAGGCCCACGGCCGCGCCGAACCCTTCGAAAGGATAAGGAATGTTCCGGGCCCTGAAAAACCAGTCAGTGCCCGCATAACTGACCTTAAAAGCCAGGGCCGGAAAAACCGCGAAAAGAAGCAGTTTGATCAGAACGCTCAAACGAACGCCTAACGCGCGCTTTCGCCGGTGACCGGTTCAACCTTGATGCCGCGCGCTTCGAGAAACCGGATGCCCTGATCCAGATTCGCGCTGGTGCCTTCGAGTTCCAGCATCATCTCACCCACGCTTTCGGTGACACGCGCTTTCCGGATGTTGGGGATGATGTCGAACTTTTTTGCCATGAGAAAAACGGCGGGTTCCTTGATCTGGTCCGAAGGAAATACGAGCGTCACGCGTTTTTTCACCGTCTCGGCGCCGCCGGCGATCGCCGGGATGATGGACACATCGTCCCCTGATTTCAGTTTAGTGTCCTGACCCTGGAGAAAACGGATGTCCTCCTCGTTCACGTAGATGTTCACGAAACGCCGGAGCTTTCCGTCGCCGTCGCAGATACGCTCCCGGATCCCCGGATGTTTTTTTTCGAGATCGACGAGCAACTGGTTGATGTCGGAGGCCTCACAGTGCACCTCGGCCTGACTGTTCGTCAGTTTCTGCAACGGACTTGGGATCCTCACCTTGACTGCCATACTTCCTCCTTTATTTTGGCTTCATTTCTCAATGTGCGTTCGAACGATTCGACGCTGGGTTTGATGCGATACGGTTTTCCGATGTGGTCAGTAACGGCTTCCTGCGTTTTCAGGCCGTTGCCGGTGATGCAGATGACGCAAGACTCGTTTTTTGGGATCACGCCGTTCTCGATGAGTTTTTTCGTCACGGCCACGGTGACGCCACCGGCCGTTTCCGTGAAAATGCCTTCCGTGCGCGCCAGAAGCTTGATGCCTTCGACGATCTCCGCGTCCGTCACCGTGTCGCCGAAGCCGCCGCTTTCTTTGATCGCATCCAGCGCATAAGGGCCATCCGCGGGATTGCCGATGGCAAGGGACTTCGCGATGGTGTTGGGTTTCTCGGGTTTGATGATCTCGCTTTTTTGCCGCAGTGCCTTCAGCACCGGCGAGCAGCCTTCGGCCTGCGCCGCGTGCACTTTTGCGTCCACCGAGTCGATGAGCCCAAGCTTCTTGAACTCGTTGAACGACTTCCAGATCTTCGTGAGAAGCGAACCACTGGCGACGGGCACGACGATGTGCCGTGGCGTTTTCCAGCCAAGCTGCTCCATCACCTCATAACCATAGGTTTTGGAACCTTCGGCGTAGTAGGGCCGGATATTGATGTTCACGAAAGCCCAGCGGTAGCGCGCCGCGATCTCCGCGCAGAGGCGGTTCACGTCGTCATAGTTCCCCTCCACAGCGATGAGATTCGGCGCATATGTGAGAGAGCCCACGACTTTTCCGTGCTCGAGGTCCGCGGGGATAAAAATGAAACGGTTGAGTCCGGCCCACGCGGCCTGGGCACTCACGGATCCGGCGAGGTTGCCCGTCGAAGCGCATGCGACGGTCTTAAAGCCAAGTTCTTTTGCTTTCGTGAGCGCGATGGCCACGACACGGTCTTTGAAAGAAAGTGTGGGGTGGCATACCGAGTCGTCTTTTATGTACAGCTCTTTCATGCCGAGCTCGCGGGCGAGATTGTCCGCCTTGAAAAGCGGCGTGAAGCCCGCGTGAAAACCGACCGTGGGTTTTCCGTCTATCGGTAGGAGTTCACGGTAGCGCCAGACACTTTTCGGGCCCTTTTGGATAGACTCGCGCGAGAGCACACTTTTGATCTTGTCGTAGTCGTAGTCGACTTCGAGAGACCCAAAGCAGAACTCGCAGACATAGATCGCCTCGGCCGGATAGACCCGGTGGCATTCGCGACATTTGAGACCTTTCATATAACTCATTATATTACCTTAGGTTATATAAGACAGTTCTGTCGAGCGGATTCCCGAGTATATCACTTTTATTTGCCTTCTTCAAGCGGCGCAT
>CAZTBX010000045.1:0-25599 GCA_964612035.1 uncultured Planctomycetia bacterium | reverse complement strand
GGGGGCACTCATCCTTGCGTTGGTCGCGACGCTGACGCTTCGATCGTTCAGGCTTTTTCAGGCGACAGAGAAATCCTGGCGCGCCTATCTGGCGCTCACGAAGCCAAAACTCACTTTGCTCGCGCTCGGCACGACACTTCTAGGATACGCGCTGGGTTCGGGACCGGACATACGCCCCACACTTCTTTTGCATGCGCTGTTTGCGACGCTTCTCATCGGCGCTGGCGCGAACACGCTGAACCAGTTCCTGGAAAAGGACATCGACGCGCGCATGCTGAGGACACAGAACCGTCCGCTGCCCACCGGCCGTATCCCTGCACGCTACGCGCTCCTGTTCGGTATCGCGTTATCGGTGGTAGGTGTTTTACAGCTTCTCCTTTTCGTGAATTTTCTCACCGCATTTTTGGGTTTTCTCACGGTGACGACGTATGTTTTTATTTATACCCCTCTCAAGCGGCGTACCCCGATGAACACCTTTGTCGGTGGCATTCCCGGAGCGCTGCCTTGTGTCATGGGCTGGACGGCGGCTGGAGGGGCCATTGGTGTCGAGGCGCTGGTGCTGTTCCTGATCCTTTTTTTGTGGCAGCTGCCGCACTTTTTTGCCATCGCGTGGGTGTATCGTGAAGACTACATGCGCGGCGGCCTGAAAATGATCGCCGCGTCCGATGCTCAGGGCGCCGCAACGGGACAACGCATCCTGTTTTATAGCGTCTTACTCGCGTGCACCACTGTTTGCATGCCCGCAGTGACCGGCCTTGGAGGTCCTGTGTTTTTCACGGCTGCCGTGGCCGCCGGAGCTGTCCTCACCGTGTTTGCGCTGCTTCTATTTATACATGGACTTGGTCAGGCCAGGCGTTTCGTATCTGTTTCCATTTATTATCTCGTGGCCATCATCACGGCCTTGATCGCGGATAGGTGGCTATGAAACTACGAAGAGGGTTTTTGTTTGGCCTTGTCGCCGTGAATCTGGGCGTGCTTGCGTTCTTGTTCGCCGGGAAGCGCGTAGAACTTCCGGTGCTGGGGCAGGTGAGGCCGTTCTCTTTGGTGGAAAAAAGCGGCGCGGCCTGGGATTTTGAGCGGCTGAAAGGCCATCCGTGGGTGGCGAGCTTCATGTTCACGCGCTGCGGCGGCCAGTGCCCGGCGATGAACGCGAAGCTGAGTGCTATGCAGAGCACGCTTCCGGGGGCGGCGCATCTTGTCTCATTCAGCGTGGACCCAGGCAACGACACGCCGGAGACGCTCCGGTCTTACGCGGAAGGTTTTCGGCCCGGCGATCGCTGGATCTTTTTGACTGGAGAGAAAAAAGATATCGATGCCGTGCTCACGGATTTTCACGTGAACAACTCCGACGATCCGGGACTACACAGTCTGAGACTGGCCTTGGTGGACGCAAAGGGCGCCATCCGCGGTTATTATGACTCGACGGAGGAGGAGGCGATGAGACACCTCGCGCGTGATATCATGGGTCTTGTATGACACGCTCAAACGCTGGACGTCAGACGGTGTTCTGGTGGATAGGTTGGATAGTGCTCACCATTCTTTCGTTTTTTCTTTCGTGTCTTTTCTGGACACGCCATATCGCACTGCACGTAGGGCCGATGAGCCAGCCTGGCGTGCCGATCCTGTGGATATCCGCGGTATTCGGGACGTGGATGCTGTTGTTGGTCCCGCTTATCATCGTCATGTACAACAAAGTCGACAAGGCTTACGAAGATACACGTCTCGCTAGGGAAGCGGCGGCTATTCAGAAAGCAAGTTCTGAGCCAGGCGTGCGTGCCATCCGTGTAGATGAAAAAGAAAGACAACTCGATCCCGAGATCTCAAAAAAACTAAAAAAAACACCGGAGATCATCCGGCGCGGCCATCTGGTCACCGCGAAGCTTCGGGATGGCCGTTGCATCGAGAACGTTTTTATCCGCGACAAGAAGGACATGCTCGGAGTGTATGGGATGCCTTCGCTTTCTTTCACCGCCAAAGACATTGTGGATGTGGAGCCGGTAGGGGAGGGGCCTCTACCCGACTTCAGACCGGAGCTTTGGCTGCGGCTGGACGGAGTTGGGGGATAGAATGGAAGAAAAGCGTTTTCAAAGCGCCGTGGCTGAGAGCCGGGCCAAAGAAATCAGCGAGCAGGTCGCCAAGAAGCCGCCGCGAAAAAAAACGCCTCCGAATCTGGCGGTCATCGATCAAAACGGGTGCACGGGCTGCGAGGTCTGCATCGTGTTCTGCCCAGTGGACTGCATCGAGATCGTGCCGGGAATGGAACATGTCCAGCTCCAGCAGGTCGTGGAAGTCGATCTAGATCGCTGCATCGGCTGTGCGCTTTGCGCGAAGAACTGCCCTTGGGACACCATCGAAATGCTGCCGCATGACCAGGCGCTGCAGCGTGCCCCCGAGGTTACCTTAGGGACAGTTTGCGGCCAGAAAACCCGAGAAGGGCTTTCTCAATAAAGTCCGCCACTTCCTTCTCAACGCGCCGGCGGTAAAGCGCGTGGATCTCCGGGATCCCGGAGGGGCTTGTCACATTGATCTCCGTGAGTTTTTTGCCTATCACATCGATTCCCACAAAAAAGAGGCCGTTGGCCAGGAGCTTAGGGGCCATGTCCGAGACCAGCAGCCTGTCCCACGCGGTTATGGCCGCACGCTCAAGCCGCCCGCCCACGCTGAGATTTGCCCGGAAATCCGCCGCCGAAGGCCTGCGGATAAAACCGCCGAGGATGTTGCCGTTCAGGACCAGCAGCCGCTTGTCCCCGTATTTTTTTGCCGAAACGAAACGCTGGATCATGACTTTCTGCGCGCCACGGACGGTAGCTGTTTCAAGCAGCGACGGGAGATTTTCGTCTTTGGCATGCGTGCGGAATATCCCGGCGCCAGCCTTGTCGTTCAGCGGCTTGATCACCGCGTGGCTTTTCAGCGAACGGATGAAGTTCTTCGCCTCCGTGGTGTTCTGGGTGACACAGGTGTCCGGAATATGGCGCGCGAAAGACAGGATAAAAAGCTTTTCATTGCACAGCGCGATCCCGCGAGGATCGTTCAGGATGAATACCCGGTGCTTGACGCCTTCCAGGACCTGAAGAGCCGACAGGTAATCCCCGTCGAACGGCGGTTCTTTGCGGATAAAAATGCAGTCCATGGCTGCGAGATCTTCGGTTTTGGCGGAGCGGAGGGCCGGCAAAAAACCGTGCTGGGCATCGGTGTTCGAGCGGGTAAGAAAAGCGCGCGCCGAACCATCGCGCCAGGAAAGGTCGCGGCTTTCAAAGTGATGCACCGCGTGTCCGCGCCGGGAGAGCTCGTGCATGATCCAAAATGAGCTGTCTTCGTCGACGCGCACCTTGGAGGTTGGGTACAGTAAAAAAGCGATTTTCATTGTTTTGGCGGTATTATAGCATAATAGAAGATGAGGCCTGACCCGCATGGACAAGCCATTTCATAGAAGCACCGTTTCTTCCGAGCTAGGCGTGTTGACGCCGTCCCTGCTTCACGACCATTTTGTGTCAGGGTTCAAACCCGAGTCTGATCTCAAAGTGGGCGTGGAGTGGGAGAAGATCGGCATTTACGCGGACTCCGGCGAAGCAATCTGCTATTCAGGGGATAGAGGTGTGGAAGCCATCCTGACCTCGTTGGCAACGCGGTATTCCTGGAAGCCCTTATTCTCTCATGGGCGCATCATTGCCCTCCGGAAGAATGACACCTCGATCACGCTCGAGCCGGGCGGACAGATCGAGCTCAGCGGCTGGAAGGCCGCGGCGATCGCCGAGAACGCCCGTGAGCTGTATTCGCATCTAGCCGAGATCCGCGAAGTTTCGGAACCGCTGGGCATCGCCTGGCTCGGCATCGGCGCGCAGCCCTTCAGCGTGGCCGAGGACATCGAATGGGTGCCGAAACAGCGCTACGCGATCATGCGCGAAAGTCTGAAAGGCAGAGGGCCTCTCACTTTCTCGATGATGAAAGAAACCGCGTCGGTGCAGATCTCCGTCGATTATACCAGCGAGTCGGATGCTTCCGAAAAACTACGCCTGGCGCTCGGCCTCTCTCCGTTCCTCACAGCGATGTTCGCCAACTCACCCTTGCACAAAGGTCGCGACAGCGGTTTTCGTTCCAGGCGCGCCGCCATCTGGACCGGAACGGACCCGGCAAGAACGGGAGTCATCTGGAAAGCCCTTCGGGAAGATTTTTCTTTCAACGATTACATTGAGTACGCGCTGGGTGTTCCCATGCTTTTTGTCGTCCGCGACGAGGAATGGCTGGCGGTGCGCGGCCTCACTTTCGCTGAGTTCATGAAAAACGGTTATGAGGGTCTGCAGGCAACGCTCGCCGACTGGGAGCTTCACCTGACAAGTATTTTCACCGAGTCCAGGCTGAAAAAATACGTCGAGATACGCAGCATCGACTGCCAGACCACGGCGCTGGGTCTTGCGGCCGTCGCATTCCTGAAAGGGATATTTTATGATGCCGCAGCGAGGCGCAAGGCGCTGGGTTTTATTTCGTCTTTCGACGAAGAGGATCTGAGGGGCTTGGCGACCGAAGCACCCAAGAGGGCTCTTGAGGCGCGCTGCAAGAAGGGGGACATGCTCGATTTTGCGCGTGAGCTGCTGCGCCTATCAGAGGCGGGTCTCGGGCGCCTCGGCGAAGGCGATTACTTAACGCCTTTGAAGGCACTGCTCGCCGACGGCGAAAGCCCCTCGTGCCGGCTTCTCCGTGAGCTTGGTGGAGAAACGGACAGACCGAAGGCAGCTGCGAAGATCATCCAAGCCTGCCGCATTGCCTAAGTTCTCAGCTTGTAGCCGATCCTAAAAAGGTTTTCCACAAGAACAAAAAGAAGCACGGCCATTGCAGCCGCGATGACCATGCACAGGCCTACCGGCACGTCCGATACGCCGATCATGCCATAGCGCAGTCCGCTCACTAGATAAAAAATGGGATTGAAATAGGTGATGACCCTTAGCGGTGCCGGCACCATGTCCAGGCTGTGGAACACGCCCCCGAAGTAGATCAACGGCGTGATGACGAAGGTGTTCCACACGGAAAGTTTTTCAAACCCCTCCGCCCATAGACCCACCAAAAGCCCCAGGCATGAAAAAATGAGGGTCACCACGATAAAAAAGTAGATCACGATGAACGCATTGTGAAAAACGAATTGCGTGAAAAAAAGCGAGACCAGGTACACGCCGCTGCCGACGAGAAGCCCGCGCGTCACGCCGCCCACGAGCAGTCCCAGTACCATTTCGAAATAGGACAGAGGGGACAAGAGAAGCTCCTGGATCAGGTTATGCCAGCGCGAGATGAAAAGCGACGAAGAGGTGTTGGTGTAGGGACTTTCAATGAGGTACATCATGACTAGCCCTGGCACCATGAACTGGATGTAAGGCACGCCCGCCACTTGCACGCTGAGGTTGCGGCCGATGGAAAAGCCGAACACGAAGATGAACAGCGCCGAAGAGATCAACGGCGGAAGTATGGTCTGCGTGAAAACCACGAAAAAACGCAGGACCTCGCGTTTGGCGAGCGCCTGCAGGCCTATAGGATTTTCAATCATCACTTTTGGCTCGCGTGAGCTCTAGAAAGCGCCGCTCGAGGCTTTGATCACGCACGAGGTCCTCTTTCGGGCCGTTGTGCACGATGCGGCCTTTATCGATGATGATCACGGTCTTGGACAGCCGTTCGGCTTCTTCCATGTAATGGGTCGTGAGGAATATGGTTTTTCCGGCCTGGTTCAGCTCCACGAGATAATCCCAGATCTGGTGTTTCACCTCTAGATCCGCGCCGGCCGTCGGTTCATCAAGGATGAGTATCTTCGGGTCATGAACGAGGGCGCGGCAAAGCAGAAGCCGCCGTTTCATGCCTCCGGAGAGTTTTCGGAAATCGACTTTCCTTTTTTCGTGCAGACCGAATCGGTGCAATAACTCACGCGCCTTTTCCTGCGCCTGGCGTTTCGGGATGCCGAAATAACCGGCCTGATACACCAGGATGCCTTCGATGTTGAGGAACGGGTCGAGATTGAACTCCTGGGGACAAAGTCCTATCAGGGGCCGGGTACGGCGGTAATCCGAGACGACATCGAGGCCGAACACGCGCACTTGACCCGCCTGAAAATTGCTGAGGCCAGTGATGGTGTTCAGCGTCGTGGTCTTGCCGGCGCCGTTGGGCCCCAGAAACGCCAAAAAATCACCCTCGGCGACGTCAAAACTGATATCGTCCACGGCCTTCAGGGATCCGTAAAATTTCGTGAGATGGGAGATGGAGATCGCGAGTTTCGGTGCGGCTTTCACTCTGCTATAATAGCGCACATGCCTCATCACTCGAAACACAAAAAAATACGCGCGCTACTTTTTGACATGGGAAACGTGCTTCTGCATTTCAATTTCGAGCCCGCATTCCGTCGCCTGTCCAGGGTCTCGGACCTTTCGCCGGTTGAGATAGAGGATTACTTTGTGACCTCCGGACTGGAAGTGCTTTTTGACGGCGGGAAGATCTCTTCGACGCGGTTTTACGCCGAGGTCAAAAGAGCCCTCGGCCATCGCCTGAGTTACCGTTCTTTTAAACACGTATGGAACGAGATCTTCACGCCGAATGAGCCCATGATACGCCTCGTCGAGCGGCTCGATGGCCATTACCGGCTCGTGCTCATCTCCAACACGAACGCCATGCATTTTGATCACATCCGCTCTCGCTATCCCGTCATGCGTCGTTTCGACAGCGTCATTCTGTCGTTCAAAGAAAAGATACGGAAACCGGATGAGCGCATTTACCGGAAGGCCATGCGCTGTTGCCGGGCCAAACCAGAAGAAATTTTTTACATCGACGACCGCGCTGACCTCACGCAGGCCGCCGCCGAGCTTGGGTTCCAGACCTTCACTTACCGCAACAACCTGGCGGCACTGAAGCGCAGCATGAAAGCGCTGGCTATCCTGTGAAAAAGCCTTCGGAATTCCTGAAAGTGGCCGTGACCGCCGCCAAGCGTGCCGGCAAACTTCTGATGGCTTCTTACGGCAAGCTCAAAAATTCCGACATTTCTATCAAATCAAAGAACGATTTCGTGACCACCCTCGACAAGCGCGCCGAAGAGCTCATCATCGACACCATCAAAGAGCATTTTCCGGACCATTCGATACAGGCCGAGGAAAGCGGGCTGAGCACGGGAAGCTCCGTGTGCTGGGTCATCGACCCCTTGGACGGCACGGCCAACTACATCCATCAGTTTCCCATGTTCTCCATTTCCATCGGAGTGATGGAAGGCGAATCACTGGTGACAGGCGTTATTTTTGACCCGCTTCATCGTGAGCTTTTCAGCGCCGAAAAAGGCAAAGGCGCCACTCTCAACCGCCGGCCCATACACGTGTCTGCCGTCAAAGACGTTTCTGACGCTCTCATGACCACGGGTATCCCGTTCCGAGCCAGAGACCGTTTTGAGCAGTATATGGCGTCTTTTCAGCGTATTTCGCTGGCCAGCGCCGGCATGCGGCGCGGGGGATCGGCGGCGCTGGACCTGGCCTATGTCGCCTGCGGCCGTCTAGATGGCTTCTGGGAGATGAACCTGTCTCCCTGGGACGTGGCGGCCGGCGCGCTGATCATCCGGGAAGCCGGGGGAGAGGTTACGGACATGTGGGGGAGAGGCGATTGGCTGAAAAATGGGGACATCCTGGCCTCGAATGGAGCCATTCATGCCGCGCTGAAGGACATCACTTCCCGTTGCCTGCAGCCCAAGGAAAAACGCTCTTGAACGCCCTACCGATAAACGGTAAACTGGGGGTCAGACCCCGCAGCTTATCTCCAATAGGGGTCTGACCCCGTAGGTTACAAACGGAGACTCTCATGCCTTATGTAAGTGTTCGCGTGGCCGGAAAACTATCTCGGGACCAGAAACAACAGATAGCCAAGGAGTTCTCGGAGGTCCTGGAAAGGGTCGCGGGCAAGCCGAAGACCTCAACTTATCTCGTTTTTGACGAAGTGGATCGCGAAAACTGGGCCAAGGGCGACGCGCTCTTAGGATAGACGATGCCGATCGAGAAGCAGCTCTCAGTTTTCATAGAAAACAAACCAGGCCGCCTCTCACATATCTGCACGACGCTCGCGGACAACGACATCAACATCTACGCGATGTCCGTGCATGACACCGTCGATCACGCGATCGTGCGCCTCATCGTGAACAACCCCACGAAGGCCCTCGTGATCCTCGAGGAAGAAGGCGTGTACACCATCACGCAGGACGTCGTGGTGCTCGAGATCGAGAACAAACCCGGCATCATCTCCCAGATCGCCAAAAAACTTTTCCGTGCGGATATCAACATCGAGTACGCCTACTGCACGGCCACTAAAAATCAGGAATTCGGCTGCCTCGTGGTCAAGACCAAGGATGCCGAGCTCACGCTTGAGATCCTCGACGAGCCTTAAGTTTTTTGCGCTGATCGCGCCCATGCTGCTTTTTTCGCCATCCTCCTACGCCGAGACCGCACGTCAACCCGCGTTCGTGAAAGAGGTTTTGACCGGCGATTCCCTGCGTCTCGAAGGCGGAAAAGTATTGGCCTATACAGGACTCCAGGCGCCGCCATTGCAGCACATCGTGCCTCTTGTAAGGGAATACGGCGCCCAGGCACTCGCCAAAAACAAGGCGCTGGTTGAAGGGAAAAAGATCTTTATCGAATGGGGTCCGCAGATCCGAGACGATCAGGGCAGGCTTCTGGGTTATGTTTACCTCGAGGACGGGATGTTTGTAAATCAGGTAATTTTGTCCTCGGGAAACGCTAAACTACGTATAAAGGCCCCGAATCTACTCCATGTCGAAAGCCTGCGCCGAGCCGAGATCGATGCCCGAAGGAAAAAACTCGGCGTGTGGGAAAAAGAGCCGGAAAACCCTTTCGTCCACAAGGAGTATCTCGGTGAGAAAAATACGAAAATTTTTTATTTCCCCAATTCGCCTGAACTTGAAAAGATCCCCGCCGCCAACCTCGTTTCTTTTGCGTCCCGCGTAGAAGCCAAGGCCGCCGGTTATAGGCCGTGCAGAAGTTGCACGGAAGCCGACGTGCTTTATTGACAAAAAAAAATTATTCGTGTTAAGATAAACAAATCTACCTTAATTAAAGGAGAAATACAGCATGCCCAAAGGCGTCGTCAAGTGGTTCAGCAATCAAAAAGGTTATGGTTTCGTGACTCCGGAAGATGGCGGGAAGGACGTGTTCGTCCATCACAGCTCCATTCAGGGAGATGGTTACAAAACCCTGGATGAGGGACAAACGGTAGAGTTTGAGGTCACCCAAGGTCCTAAAGGAGAACAGGCCGCCAACGTCCACAAAGTTTGACGATCGCGACTACGCCAAAGGCCCCGCGGATGCCCATTTGCGGGGCCTGTTTTTTGCCCTAAACCCTTGTAAAACCAGGCGCACGGTGCTATACTTTGCCTAAATTTACGTTTGGGAGGGTTTTCTAGCCATGGTTTTTGATCCGACACAGCAGGACCGCCGCGAGTTTTACCGGGTGCCTTACAAGACGCCTTTGAAGTATAGAAGCTATGGCGTGCCACGCTTCAAGCCGACTTCGACAGAGCCTGATAGTGGCCCCCAGGCCGTAGCCCAAAATATCAGCCAGTCCGGTATCCTTTTCCAGACCCAGGACAACCCGCCGGCCATTTCCAGCATTGTCTGGATGAGCATGGACTTCCGGACACTCAGTATTTGCAAGGAGATCGAGGGGAGAGCTTTG
Source organism: uncultured Planctomycetia bacterium (assembly GCA_964612035.1). Classification (GTDB taxonomy): domain Bacteria; phylum Omnitrophota; class Gorgyraeia; order 2-02-FULL-51-18; family 2-02-FULL-51-18; genus CAZTBX01. Next base: position 15,906 of record CAZTBX010000045.1, on the reverse strand, counting down.
ATCTTGAAGAACGGTCTTCTAGGCAAAGTCGTCCGCGTCGAAGAAGACTCCAAAAACAGCAACGCCTACGACGTGGGCGTTTGCTTCTTGACGAAAAATCAAAAAGACGCCAAAGAGGTGCAGGACATCCTGGCCGAAGTTTCCAAAGAATCCGCTTAAAACCCGCTTTCAGCCTAAAGGCTGGGCGGGCTTTTTGCCCCCACCTAATGTCCTATAATGTACCTTATGTTAAGTAATGTAGAGGGAGAAAGCTAGTTTATTCGTTGTAACTGACGATCTGCATGGTCGACAGACCCGCATTCATGCCAGGTGGGCTCTGGTGCACATAAGTGACAAGAAGATTGTTGTGGGAAGTCAGGGATGTCGTGAGATTGCCGCGAGCCAGAATAGATCCCGTAATGCTGACCCTGGGGTTGTCATAATGATTTCCTATGATATCAAAATTTCCACCGGCGTAGATGAGGCCAGTAGCTATAAAATAGGCCCCGCCGCCGGGATTACCGGTGCTGTCAATGGTGATGTTCCCGAGCGCCACTAGGGCCGGATAATTGCTGTACTGGTTGATGGTGACCTTGGGGGTTGAACTGCCGGATTTTTGAATGTTGATATTTCCACCGGCAAAAATACAGGCCGTGGTCGCCTGGGTGTCGTTGATGGTGACGTTGCCGGCCACGTAGATCACGCCGCCCGCGGGAGTGGCCGGGATCGGCGAGCTGCTGTTGAAAGTCTTGTTGCCGGCATAGTAGAGGCTGTTGGCTTGGGCGATGGTCTGATAATAACTGCTGGTCACGGTCGGGAATGTGGCCACGCCCGCGGGAGTGGTTTGCGTGCCGCTATTGGTTCCCGTGATAGTTCCCCCGGCGTCCACGTCGCCGTTGACGGTCCCGTCCATGCTGACGTTTCCCCCCGCATACAGGTCCCCTGTCACCGTCCCGGAAGAACCGCCTGTCCCGGGGTCCCAGGTCAGGTTTCCGCCTGCCGCCAAAGCATAGTCAAGTGCCGAAAGGGTCGGCGGCGAGACTTCCGCTGAAGCTTTCCGCGTCACGCTTTGATAAGTCCCCGTGGAAGTCACAAGCACGCGACTGGAATAATTATTGATCGCCACCGAATAGGTGCCGCCGCCCAATGAAGTGGAGCTGATGTAGGACGCATTCGTGGCGCCGTTGAAACTGGTGTTCAGGTTCGACAAGGCCTTTGCCAGGCCCGCTTCGGCCAGGCTTTGGGCCCGCAGGGATCTGTCCATGCGGTTCACCGCAAAGATCTGTCCGGAGGAGAACTGATAGGCGCCGCTTCCCGTCAGCACGATCAGGAGCAGGCAGACCATGGTGGTCACAAAAACCGTTCCCCTCTCCCCTCTCAGTTTCATTTTCCGGTATTCCTCGCTTTCACTTCAGATCCTACCGATTGCGTGAACGACTTGCCCCGGTAAACAGTGGTGGCGGACAGCTTCACGGTCAAGGCTTTCACGAGAGCGTTTCCATCGATGAATACCTGGAATATCCCGTAGTTGGACTTTTTCGTGTACTGTCCGCTTAAGTTGACCAGCGCATCCTGCCCAGGCCAGTCGATCTTCACGTTGTCCACCTTGGGAAATGAGGTGTAAGGGCTCGCGGAGGTCAGCGTGGCCTGAAATTGCAAATAACGCAAATTGGGAACCGAAGAAAGTGAGGCCGGAGAAGAAGCGTAGGCCGCGCTCCACGAGGCTCCCGACATGTCTGAACTTGCCGAGGACCGCACTTTCATGGACACGCTGGACCCAGCCGGCAGTGTCGGAGTCCAAGAGATCTGGTTCAGAGCGGGAGCGGTGATCTTCGTGTCGTACACCTGAGAAGTGGTGGCCCCTGTCCCATACCAGCAGGCAAGCTCGGCCACCCCGTAAGTGCGCTGATCCGATACAAAGCCCGCGTGAACAACATCCGCGGCGTGGTCTTGGTCGGCCGTGTAGCTATTTTCGGCCACCACGCCCGGGTCCCAGGTGGAAGCGTTGGCGCTCGAGGTTTGATGCGTGTAATAACTGACCATGTAATCCTGGGCGGGATTCGCCGGGATCGGATACTCGAACCAGTTGGACCAGGCGTGTTGTCCGGCGGGGATGGTGATCGTTGTCGGTCCGGTGCTGCCTATAGCCCCCACCCCATCCACTCCCCCCTCAGGCACCGAGCCGTTGTTGAAATAAAGCGGTGTGGGCGAGGCGGTGAAAGAACTTGTGCTTCCGCTGCGAACGCCAAAATAGGCTGAGCTGACAGTCAATGAGCTGCCTGCCGCCGCCATGAACTTGATGCGGATCATGTGGGAGGGTTTAGAGATGTTCGCGCCTTTTAAGATGGCGCGGATGGTGGTGTGGTCCACGTTTTGGTCAGTGGGCGCCAGATCCAGCGTTTGCGTTTCAGCCTTCCATGCCGGAGCCTGGCCCTGAGCTTCACGGTCAGCGACGGTGACATAGGGATCTGTCCCGGCCACGGCGGTGTACGAATGGGTCATGTTCTGAAAGTTTGTCTCCAGCCATTGGTCATAGTAAGTCTGCCAGGTGATGGAATCATTGACCGCCGAGGACTGATACTCTACCTGATAATTGCCTCCCCACGGTCCGGTGCTATAGCCGCTCATGTCTTCGGTGACACGCGTTTGGCCGGTATCGGCCGAAACGGTGAGCACCTCCGCCTCTTGCGGCCCACCACTTGGCGTCAAGGCTAGGTAGTCGACGCCCAGGCGTCGTCCCGTGGAGGAGGCGTTTTTCCCGACTATTTCAAATTTGATCTGATGCGTGCCCGCGCTCAGGCGCGCATTGCCAAAATCCGTTTCCGAGCTCAGCTTCGTGCTTGCGCTGTAACCGTCGAAAGTGGGTGTTGCGGAGTTGATCTCGAGAGTGATGGAATTGGCGGACAAAAGCTTGATGGTCGTGGCGCCGGTGGCGGTCCCCGTTGTCACCACGGTATCGAGCTGTGTTTGCCGGGTGCTGGAACTTGAGTTGAAACTGCTGTAAACCGTTTTTCGAAGTTCGTAGACGCCCGAGTTGTTGTAAACGTAGTAAAGGATGGTCTTGCTCCAGGAGATGGTCGTGCCGATGGTGAATAAGCCGTTGGCGTTTCTCGTTGTGGCCGGGATGCTGATGGCGCTGTAAGGGCCCCCCAAACCCGACGGGTAATAGAGGATCTTACTGGCATCCGATAAACGGATGTCCGCCTTGATCTTGTCGAATGCCGCCTCAAGCCCAAGCCGCATACTCCCGCGCACATTCTCCTCTTTCCAGTTTTTTGTCGAATAAAACCAGACAGAGGTCACTCCGCCCAGGAATATAGCCCCGATCCCCAGCGCCATGAGCGCCTCGACGAGAGCAAACCCTCTCCGTTTTGATCTTTTTATTTTCATCCGTTCACCCATTCCTATACAAAACCGCACTGACTTGCATCGGTGACGGGCTTTGCGCGCCTCGAAAAGTATAATTCACGGTCACCATTACCTGGGTCAAATTGGCATCGCCGGAGTAGCTTGTGGTGACAGTGGTAGAACGCACAAAGCGGCCCTCGTCATCCGCCACGCCATATTCATTGATCAAAGTGGACGTCTCGCCCGCCACAGACAAATCATTGAAGCTCACCGAGCGCAGCGTCTCCAAATGGCTTCTAGCGAGATTATGAGCCGTATAAGCGTATTCGGCCCGTAGGCCTGAAGAGCCGGTTTGGGTGAAAATGGCCAACAGAGCCCCAAGGCCTATCATAAAGACTAGTACGGAACCCATTACCTCAACTAGAGTTATACCATGCTTGTCGATGCTTTTGATGCCCTCTCCCCCATTAACTTTGACCATCATTTTATACTAATAGTATACACTAATTAACAACAATAAAAAACCCCCTCGAGACCGCGAGGCCTTGAGGGGGTTTTAAAGAAGCGGGCTTTAAAAAACGAATATCGCTTCACCCATGATGGTGGTTTGACTGTCTGTCAAGGCCGTCCGAGGCAGCGTGTCCTCGTTGTACACGTTCCGGTCGGAATCGTCATAGCGCACTTCCAGCCGGGTGATGAGGTTCTTCCAGGGCCTGTATTCCAGGGTGCCTGTCAACTCCCAGTAAGTGGCCGGTGTGCCGGAGACTACTCGAACGCCGTTGTCATCGTTGAAGTATTCCCCACGGCCGGATATCGACCACTGGTCGTTCAGATCGATACGGGCATAGCCCGCGTGTCCGAACCAAGTGGCACTATCAACCAGCGTGGATAAACTGCTTCTGGGATCCACAAGCAGGTTTTCCTCTTGACCGTAATCAAAGTTGTACATCAGCGTCAGAGGTTTCCAAGGGGTCTTGTAGATGGCCACGATGTCGCCCACGGTGCGCTTCGAATGGTCGTCGCCGGCCGCTTCAGCGCCAGTCACGCCGTTCAAGGACACGGTCAGCGAAGAATCACCACCAAGCGCGATGTTATTGAAGCCGAAATGCGCGATGGCGGTTTTGTCGTTATTGGTGTCATCGACGACATCCCAGCCATTCACCACTCCGCCCGCTATGTCCCACCCATTATTGAAGGTGTAGGTGGCCAGGGCGCCGGTGTGCGTGAACGGGATCGCAAAGCCGAACAAAAGGCCGCGCGAAGCGTTCCAGTTATCCTTCGACTCGATGACTTCGGCACCTAGCAGCGTCACGAATTTACCGGCTTTCAGGTCGATATCATTGAGACCGGGAATCGCGTTGCTGGTCGGGACTAGGATCTCCACATAGGCTTGCTCGAGGTCGAATTCATCCGTCGTGAGACCCAGACCGGTTGAGCCGATAACCTCAGCGTCATTGCCGAAAAAAAGGTCGGTGCGGAAACCCACGCGGCTATCCGCCGATACGGGTTTTTGCAGGTCCACCTCGGCTGCGTTCAGGTTGAAGCTGTTGCTGTGCCTGTCAAATACGCGGCCGACATTGGTCCTCGTATCCGGCGAGTTGAAGTTGTAGTCATAGGTCGCATCGACATACCCGGAGATGGCTACGCCACTCAAGGCGCTAGGGAGTGTGATCACGGGGGCAGTCTCATGCCACGAATGACCGCCGGCCGTCATGGGCTGTGTTTGCTCGGTAAGCTTCGTTTCCAGGGCCGAGAGGCGCGCTTTTAACCCCTCGATCTCGGCGCGCAGCTCGTCTTTTTCGGCATCGGCCCATGCGGGCATGGCCACGAAGACACTGATGCTTAAAGCCAAAATAGCACTGATCTTTTTCATAAGCTCGTTCTCCTTAGGATGTTTTGATATGCTCAAATCTTAAACTTTCAATGTTAAAACGATGTAACGGCCAAATTAACACTGGATTTCACCTTTTAGGGGATTTTTTATGTCTATCTCCCGACTGTCAGCGAGTCCAATAAACGGTTGATGCGCCCGGCCACCCCGCCCAAGTCATCATGTCTGCGGAGATAGATCCTTGCGGCCGTCTGTCCCGCGAGGATCTTGTCGAGCTGCACTTCCATGCGCTCGATGGGTCCCGCGAAGCGGTGCGAAACGATCAGCGCCGCAATGAGCACCGCCACCGCCAACAGTGGCAGTAGCATGATCAAAAGTCCGTTCACCTGCTCGATCACGGGCACCAGGTTGCCCAGGATAGCCTCAGGGAACACCATCTGTTTGGCCATTAGATCGAATACCAGCCGGTAAAAACAAAAGCCGATGAGCAGAGTGGGCCCCAGCATGGCGATCAATACGATCAAGAGGTATTTAGCCTGGATCCGGTGTTTCATGAACCATCGGGTTCTCATTTTCATGCGTCCCCCTATTTTTTTACTATTGTCCGTTCCATTGTCAGCGCAAGCTGACCGAAGCACGCTTCCGAGGTGGTGCCCGTGTTGTCCGAGTCGCTCATGAGCGCGAGCGCGCCGAGAGCTTTCTTGGGTTCCTTGCCAAAAAGCTTGCGGTAATCTTCATAGATGTCCCTTTTTTCCGACACCCAGCCGTCATTTTCCGTCGGCGCGGGTCCCGAGCGGATCACAAAAAGCTTCACCCGCTCCGAATAAGGGCTGGATTCAAAATGGCCGGCAGGGATATTCTCGTCCCAAAGATATTCGATCACGTCCGATTTGAAAAAATTTGAACTTGGAAATATCACATAAAGCCGCGCGGCAAAATCATCTTCGCCGCGGTTTGAAAGCTTAAGAGGCTCTTTTTTCTTCGGGAAAGCGACGGCTTTCCAGCTCCACGAAAGTTCCAGGCCTGGGGTGACGTCGTAGTTGACCTTCACGTATAAACCCGAAGAGGAATCTCGGCTTTGCGACTGGAGGAACCTTTTATCGTCAGATCCAAGCACCTGATAGACGGTCTTGCCTTTGAACACCTTTTCTTCCCAGCTTTTCAGTGAATCACTGTTGATGAATGAAAATTGCGCAAGCACGTTCCCCGTCCTTCTTGGCGCCACCGGCTGCGGCTTTTGAGCGAGAGACCCGCTTTGGAGGGCGGCGTAAAGACTCGCTTCCAGGGCCAGGATGAGGATGAGGAAACGAAGGCGTTTATGGTTCATGAAGAATAGCGGTTGGTGATGGGCATGCGGCGATCGCGGCCGAACGCCTTGGGCGTGATCTTCACCCCCGGCGGCGCCTGACGTCTTTTGTATTCGTTTCCGTCCACCATGCGCGCGATGCGCAAGGCCAATTTTTTGGACGCGCCCCGCCGGATGATCCTGTCGAGAGGCATGTCGCGTTCGACGTAAGCTTCAAGGAAGCGGTCCAGCACCGGATAAGGCGGCAGAGTGTCCCTGTCTTTCTGGTGCCGGCGCAGCTCGGCCGTAGGCTCGCGGAGAAGTGTGCTGGACGGGATCATGCCGCCGGGAAGCTCGTGATTCCGATAGCGCGCGAGCCGATAGACCAGGGTTTTCGGCACGTCTTTGATGACGGCAAAACCCCCCGCCATGTCGCCGTAGAGCGTGCAGTACCCGGTGGCCATCTCGCTTTTATTTCCTGTGGTGAGCACCAAGTGCCCAAACTTGTTGGAAAGCGCCATGAGAATATTGCCGCGGACGCGCGCCTGAAGGTTCTCCTCGGCACTATTTTTGGCGTGACCGGAAAAAGCTTTTTTCAATCCGCTCAGGTACGCCGAAAAGATCCTCCCGATGTCGAATTCCAGACATGAGATGCCGAGGTTGCGGGCGAGGCGTTTGGCGTCTTCGTAAGTGGCGCTGGAAGTGTATATAGAAGGCATGGTGACGCCGACCACGTTTTCCCTTCCGAGCGCATCCACGGCGATACACGCGACCAGGGCCGAATCGATGCCGCCGCTCAAGCCTATCAGTACTTTTTTAAAACCATTTTTCCGGATATAGTCGTGGGTGCCGAGTACCAGCGCTTTGTAAACTTCCTCCTCGGCGGGAGGCTGCGGGGACTGCTTCGGCGCGGCGATCCGTGGCCGCGTTCTTGTTTTGAGCGGCCAAGCGGCGTTCACGCGATCGGCGGAGGGGGCTTTTCCTTGAGCAGCCGGAGCACGCAAAGCGATATCAAACACCGCTATTTGCTCCTCGAACGCGGTGGTGCCGCCTAGCACGCGGCCATCGGTCCCCATGATCATGCTTCCGCCGTCGAACACGAGCTCATCCTGACCCCCGACGAGATTTTGGTAGATCACGGGGACACCAAGGCGCCGGGCCAAGCGCCGCAGCAGCCCCTCCCTTTCTTTGTGTTTGCCGCGATGATAGGGAGAGGCGGAGATGTTGATGAGCGCGGAGATATGCCTGAAATAATCACTGCGGTAAACGAAACTCTCCGGTTGCCAGATGTCCTCGCAGATGGAAAAACCGAGGCTGTATTTGCCTAGACGCAGGATCATCGGCCGGGTGCCGGGCGCGAAATATCTTTTTTCATCGAACACGCCGTAATTAGGCAGTTCGACTTTACGGTATTTGGCCAAAAGACGGCCATTGGCAAAAATGCCAGCGGCGTTGAACAGCCGGCCATCGCGGCCCATGTCCACGAATCCGACGACGGCCAAAAGTCCGCGTGTCAGTGGCGCTATCGATGTGAGTGTTCGCCGGTTTTTGAGAATGAAGCCTTTGTTGAAAAGGAGGTCTTCGGGCGGATAGCCGGTAATGGTCAGCTCAGGGAACACCACAAGATCGGCTTCGGTATGTCTGGCCTTGGCTAGCGCTTCGGTTATCTTGTGCTTATTGCCGTCCAGGTCCCCCACCGTGGAATTGATCTGCGCCAGGCAGACGCGCAGGTTCATAGCTCAAGGGAGCTCCGGTGCCCCCCTCCCCGCTTGAGTGAAAGACGCTGCAAGATGGCGGGCGCCAGTTCCGGTTGAAGCAGGCGCCAAAAGGCCTCGAGCAATGCCGTGTCTGTGACCGGGGCGCCCTTGAGAAGAAAGTCCGCATGAAGCGAAAGGTCGCGGGAATGGATGCGATCGATGAGAAGTTTATGCACCGTTGCGTCCAAGACTTCTTCGCCAGCCTCGTCGAGCGCATCGACGGTGACCTCAAGCTCATAGTTGTGGCCGATGATCTTGGGCCCCTTTTCGTGGCTGGCGCTGAAAAGAAAAGATCTTGTGAGAAAGGCTTTCACGGGGACTGGCGGGCTTTTAGGGCTTGCCAATGAGGTTCATGAATTCCATGCGCGTGCCGCGGTCCGAGCGGAACACCCCGAGCATGGTGCTCGTCACGCAGGTCGCGTTCTGCTTTTGTACGCCGCGCATGGCCATGCAAAGATGCAGCGCCTCGATGATCACGGCCACGCCCAGCGGATGCAGCGCGTCTTTCAGGCAGTTGGCGATCTGGTTGGTGAGGCGCTCCTGCACCTGAAGGCGATGCGCGAAAGTATCGACGATGCGTGGGATCTTGCTCAGACCGATGATCTTCCCGTTTGGGATATAGGCTACGTGGCATTTCCCATAAAATGGCAGCAAGTGATGCTCACAGAGACTGTAGATCTCGAGATTTTTCATCACCACCATCTCGTCATACTTTTCGTCAAAGACAGCGGAGTTGATGACTTCCCGGGCGTCTGTCTTATAGCCACTGGTCAGGTATTCATACGAAGCGCTGACGCGGGCTGGAGTTTTTTTCAGCCCCTGGCGGGTAGGATTCTCGCCGAGCCCGACTAGGAGCTCCCTGATGAGATCTTCGATCTTTTTCTTTGTGGCCATGGGAACCGATTATAACAAAAAAACCCCGTCTCTGCACTTGGCAGAGACGGGGGGCTTGAACCTTCTTGATTATTCCAGGCGTGCTTTTTCCGGGCTAACCAACGGCTGTTTTTTGGGGATCCAGAACGTGATGAGGTCAATGGCCCCTGCCCCGACGCGATGGATAGTCCTGCGGGCGCCGATGGCCCCGCCAGCGACGACGCCGGTGAGCTGCTCACCCATGCCCTTGCCTTTGGCTGCTTCGGCATGGGTGCTGTCGAGAACCTCCACCCAGCCTGCGCCAACATTGCGGCTGCCAACCTGCACGTTTTTCACTTGGTCATCGCCAGGGGTCGACCCGGAATCCGCAAACGCGGGGGCCGCCGTAGTGGCTGCCAAGAACCCAAGAACTGCCAATGCAATTAACTTCTTCACTAGTACCTCCTATTAGATGTTATGACTGCACTTCGGGGGCAATTTATCACATAAGCTTGATCAGTGCAAGCTAATTTTAATCAATAATGTTTATAATTTATAAAGATTCATGCTCTAACGAAAGTTAGTGTATTGAAGGTCTATCCCAAAGTCCCTGCTCTTCAAAAAGGCGATAGTCGCCTGTAATTCGTCGATCTTGGGGGCCTGCACGCGTACCTGGTCGGATTGGATCTGGGCTTGCACCTTGATCTTGCTCTCTTTCACGGCCTTCACGATCTCCTTGGCCTTATCTGAAGCAATGCCCTGCTTGAGGGTGATCACTTGTTTCACCGAACCACCCACCATCCCCGTTTCCAGCTTCCCGAAGTCCAGCGCTTTCAGCGACACGGTGCGTTTCACGCATTTGGTCTGTAGAAGATCCACCAGCGTTTTCAGGCGGTATTCGTTCTCCGTTTTCAGCGTGATGGTCTTCTCCGTTTTGTTGAGCTCGATGGAACTCGCCGAACCCTTGAAATCAAAACGCTGTGCAAGCTCTTTTTGGGCCTGCGTCACGGCGTTGTCCACTTCCTGCATGCTCACTTCGGAGACGACGTCAAACGAATGGTCTTTGGAGCCCATGGCTTTCCCCTTTTAAGTCGCCGAATAGCGGCGAGTTAAAGTAAAAATATACAGCCCTGCCATGAACGGTCCCGAAAAGGCCTCGACACAAGCAAGGGCCCTGAACCAGGGAACGGGTTTGGGAACGATGTCGCCGTAGCCCACGGTCGTGAAAGTAATAAAACTGAAATACAGGCAGTCCCAGAGACGGCTCCAGGCAGAGCCCCCGACGCTTGTATGGATAATGGCGTCAAACGCAAAGTAGATCAAAGCAAAAGCAAAAATAATAACGAGCGAAGCGGTTATCGCGCGATTCGGTTTTTCAGTGTAGCCCGACAAAAGGTCCATCAGAAGCGAGGGAATGAAACGCGGATCCCGTGTTTCAAAAAAGTGTTTCCGCTCCATCGTCAATTCTCGATAAGCGGCCCAGCTTCCGTCCTCGTGAAGCCCATTTCGGTAAAAATGGTGTTTCAGGGCCCGGTAGGAGTCAAAGGCGACCACGGCATTTTTCTCCGATATTCCCGCTTCTTTGGGTTCACGCTTGGAATGCGGGTCGGCAAAACTCTTTTTTTTCAGGTTTTTGGCTCCCGCCAAGTCGGCGTTCCAGACCACGCATTGGTGGAGCATCGCGCCCATAAGATCCGTTTCTTGGAAATGAATCTCAGCAAGACAGGCGCCGCGAAGGTCTGCGTGCGAGAACGAACAGTGGCTGAACGCCGCTTTGGTGAGATCCGAGGCCGTCAGGTCTCCGCCCACAAAATCGCAGCGGTTGAAACGGGCGCCGATCCCCTCACTGGAAGACAGGTCAGCGCCGATGAATAGGCAGTGCTCGAGGCGCGCCATGCTGAAACAGGACTGGGTCAGGCGGCGATTCGAGAGATCGAGTCCCGAAACTTCCACCTTCTTCAGGTTCAGCGGCATATTGTCCGCCGCCGGTAGATCGCGAAGGCCGTCGCGCAGTGCTTTCAGGGCGGCCGGCCTGTCCGCGTGTTCCCAGCAGCAGCTGGAAAAACTCAGCGCCGCTTCGGGGCAGCCGGTGTTTTCACATGGAGGGAAAGCTGGGGCGGGCATCCTGTCAGAGTATCCGCTTGAAAGAGACGCCGATCTCGCTCAGGTTCTCGATGACGCGCACGCCCCGGGCACGGAGCGCGGACATTTTTTCCTGCGCCGTTCCCGCCGAACCTGAAATAATGGCGCCCGCGTGGCCCATGCGCTTGCCTTTGGGCGCCGTCGCACCCGCGACGAACGCGGCGACTTTCTTTTTCATGTTTTTCTGGATGTAAGCTGCGGCCTCTTCTTCCTGCGTGCCGCCGATCTCGCCGATAAGCAGTACGGCTTCGGTCTCAGGGTCTTTTTCGAAAAGCGCCAATAGGTCGATGAAGCCCGAGCCGATCACGGGGTCCCCTCCCACGCCGATGCAGGTGGTCTGACCGAGCCCCGCCTGTGTCAGCTGCCACACGGCCTCATAGGTCAGCGTACCGCTACGCGAGATGACGCCTACGCGGCCTTTTTTGTGGATGTAGCCCGGCATGATGCCGATCTTGCATTCTCCGGAAGTGATGATGCCGGGACAGTTGGGACCGATGATACGCGCGTTCTTCTGCTGCGCGTATTCGATGGCGCGCACCATGTCCAGTGTGGGGATGCCTTCGGTGATGCACACGACGAGGCGGATGCCGGCGTCGACGGCCTCGGTGATCGCGCCGAGCGCGAAGGACGCCGGAACATAGACCATCGAGCAGTCGGCGCCGGTTTTTTTGACGGCCTCCGCGACGGTGTCGAACACTGGGATCCCGGCGACCGTGCTGCCGCCTTTTTTCGGCGTGACGCCCGCCACGAGCTTTGTGCCGTACTCCAGGCATTTTTCGGCGTGAAAGCTCCCCGCCTTGCCCGTGATCCCCTGGCAAAGGACCTTTGTGTTCTTGTCAACGAGTATGGACATGAGACTTCCCGTGTTCGTGCGCAAGTCGCACCGCCGCGCTCGCGGCTTCTTCTATCGTGCGGCAGGAGGTGAGCTTGAGGCCTGACCGGGTTAACAGCGCGCGCCCCTCTTCGACGCTGGTGCCTTCGAGACGCACGATGAGAGGCACCTGCAAAGCGATCTGGCGCGACGCCTCGATGACGCCCTGAGCGATCACATCGCATTTCATGATGCCGCCGAAGATGTTCACGAGTATCGCCTGCACACGGTTATCTTCGAGGATGATCTTGAACGCCTCGCGCACCTGGTCGGTGTTGGCGCCGCCCCCTACGTCGAGAAAATTGGCCGGCTCACCGCCGGCGAGCTTGATCATGTCCATGGTGGCCATCGCAAGTCCCGCGCCGTTCACGAGGCAGCCGATATTGCCGTTCATCGAAACGTAGCTCAAACCGAAGCTTTTGGCTTTTCTTTCGCGAGCGTCCTCTTCATCGGGGTCTTTGAAGGCGGCAATATCCGCGTGCCGGAAAAGGGCGTTGTCATCGAACACGACCTTTGCGTCCAAGGCCAGCACCTTGCCCCCCTTGCATAAGGCCAAAGGGTTGATCTCGCAGATCGCCGCGTCTTTTTCGACGAATAGCCGTGCGAGATCTTGGCCGATAGAGGTGATTTGAGAGACGACGCTTGCGTCTTTCAATTGGCGGCCGACGGCTTGGACGATGTCGGCGGCGCTTGGAAGCTCTGAGGGAGAAAAATGCATCTTCGTAATGGCGTCGGGGTCCTTGGCCGCAACCTCTTCTATTTCCACGCCGCCTTCTTTTGAAAAAAGTAAGACCGGCAATCCGCGTGTCCTATCCACCACGACACTGAGATAATACTCCCGCTCAATTTTATTATCTTCCGAGATAAGAATAGATCGCACCGTTTTTGATTCGCCGGCGGACTGTGTCGTGGAAAAAGGTTTGTCGATGAATTGCCGCACGAACGCCTCGGTCTCTTCGGCGCTTTGCACGCGTTTGACGCCGCCGGCTTTTCCCCTGCCGCCCATCAGCACCATCACTTTGGCGATACAAAAAGGGTTGGAGAGCGTTTTGAACGCCTCGCGTGCTTCCTCGGGCGTGCGCACGACACGGCTTTTGGAAGTGGGGATGCCGTATGTATCAAAAAGCTGGCGGGCTTGGTGTTCGTGGATCTTCAAGATCAGACCTTGGCAAATCCTAGGCGTTCGACTTCCTCGATCCCTTGGCGCACTTTGGCGGCGGAAAGGGTCAACGCCTCTTTTTCGGCGGGCGTCAGCGCGATCTCAACGATCCGTTGCACGCCGTTCTTGCCGAGCTCGGCCGGCACGCCGAAATACAGGTCGCGCAGGCCGTATTCGCCGGAAAGCATCGCGCACACGGGCAGCACCTTTTTTTCGTCTTTCAGGATGGCGCGCACCATCTCGGTCACCGAACTGGCGGGCGCGTAAAACGCGCTGCCGGTTTTGAGCAGAGCCACGATCTCCGCTCCGCCGCCCTGAGTTCGTTTCTCTATTTCGGCGAGTTCAGCGGCAGGGATCAGATCTTTCAGCGGCTTGCCGGCCGCCTTGGAATGGCTGGAAACCGGCACCATGAGATCTCCATGTCCGCCGAGCACGACGGCGTCCACGGTTTTGGGGACAGCGCTCAGTTTTTCCGCGATGAAATACCTCATGCGGGCCGTGTCCAAGATGCCGGCCATGCCAAACACCCGGTTCGATGGAAAACCGGTGATCTTGGCGGCAAGATAAGTCATGATGTCAAGTGGGTTCGTGACCACAATGACTTTGGAGTCGGGGGCGAAATTTTTTACGTTTAAGGACACCTCGCGGATGATCTTCGCGTTCAAACCGAGAAGGTCCTCGCGGCTCATGCCCGGTTTACGCGGGAGGCCGGCCGTCACGACGACGATGTCGGCGCCCGTGATGTCCCGGTAGTCGTTGGTGCCGGTCACGCGGCGATCATGCCCCTCAAGCGGCGAGGCCTGCATGAGATCGAGCGCCTTTCCCTGTGGCACGCCCTCGACGACGTCGAACAACACGACATCCGACAGACCTTTTTCGACGATGCGCTGTGCCGAAGTGGCGCCGACCTGGCCGGCGCCAATGATAGCGACGAACGGTTTCCGCATTTTCACGAAAGCATCTTTCCGAGCATTTCGCTCACCCGCTTGGCATCCGCCTGGCCCTTCAGTTTTTCCGTCAGAAGCTTCATCATGCGGCCGAAGTCTTTTTTAGAACTGGCGCCGGCGGCCTTGACCTCCGCCTCGATGAGTCGCGAGAGCTCTTCGTCGCCCAGCTGTTTTGGAAGATATTTTTCGAGGATCTCGATCTCTCTGGCCTCTTTGTCCGCCAGATCCGCGCGCCCGCCTTTGCGGAACTGCTCGATGGATTCACGGCGCTGCTTGATCTGTTTTTGGATCACCTGCTGGACCTCGGCGTCGCCGAGCGACTCCGCCTTCTTCTCGATGGCCACGTATTTCAGCGCCGATCTCAGAAAACGCAGCGTCGAAAGCCTCGGCGCATCTCTGGCGATCATCGCCTCTTTTATGTCCTGCTCGATCTGCTTGTCCAGCGATGCCATGGGGTTCTCCGGCTGATTAAACAAGAAGGGAGTTTGTGATCATCGAGACCACAAACTCCCTTGGTTTGGAACGCGTTAAAGCCGTCTGCTTAGGAAGCCTTTTTCTCTTCGGCGGCTTTGACAGGGATCTGCACTGTCTCGGAAACGGCTTGGCCGGTGGTCTCTGCCGTGCCAACGACGGGATCCACGAGGAGATCGCCCGTCTTGGCGATGTCGCCTGTCAAAATGGCGGCGGTATTTTCGCCTGTCTGCGACACGACTTTTTCACCCGTGTTTTGAAGCGTGTTGGCGGTCATTCCGGCGGTTTCTTGTGTGGCTTTCACGGGATAATTAAAAAGTCTTTTAAAAAATCCTGTGACGCTTTTCTCCGAAGAACCGGCTTCGGCGAATGCGGACGGTGCGGCGGCGATGGTAAATACGCCGAGCACGACGAATGGAACAAATTTCCTGATCGATTTAAACATCAAAAAACCTCCTGGTTAATATAAAGGGTCATTATAAAACAGCGAGTCGGCAAGTCAAGGAAATAAGCTGGGGGTCAGGCCGGACTTCCCTACGCGATCAAGTTCCAAAAGTCGCCAAATACTCCGCTGGCGCGATCGCTTTCACGAGCGATCTCTTGTAGCCCTGCGCATCACGCGTGACAATAAAATCGGCGCGGCAGGCTTCGGCAGAAGCTATTTGAATGGCATCCTCATAGTCTTCTGTCTCCACCCTCATCGCTCTTTCGAGCACCTTCTTATCCACAGGCACAACGGACATGAGTTCCGAGAGAACGATCAGAAACTCACGTGCGTCGCCATGTCCGATGTCTCGCTGCAATAAGTAATAAAGGATGGGGTACGAGATCGCGCTGACGAAACCGTGTGCCTTTTTGCTTTCGATGCCCGACAAGATTTTTTGTGACGATTCTCGGTGGGGCTCTCTCTCTCCCGCCACATCGAGGATCACATTAACATCGATAAGAAGTCTATGCGCCAAGATACTTTTTTTCGAGATGTTTTCGGTAAACAGATTGGCCCCGCCGCCGGCCTTTCAACACGCCGCTCAGTTTTTGAACCAGGGGAGTCGGCGACGCCGACTTTCCCGCCGCTCTCAACCGAACTAAGTAGTTCGAAAACAACCCAGACAAGGACTCGCGGTGCTGTTTAGCCCATTTTTTGCCGAACCGCTTAGTCTCTTTATCCACCCACAACGTCAATTTTGACTTCGAAACAGTTTCCGCCATCTGAGCTCTCCTATACGTATAGATTATATATTGTATTACGTAATACGTCAAGGGG
>CAZTBX010000044.1:0-41688 GCA_964612035.1 uncultured Planctomycetia bacterium | reverse complement strand
TGATATTCACGCTAAAACAAGACGTGGCGGTTAAAGACCCGGTGTCGTTCGAGCGGTGGCGGCGTTCCGCGAGATATGTCGTGAACCGAAAAGAGTTCGGTGATACCCCATCGGCCACGGACCTTGGTTTCTGGTACGATGCGGCAAAGAGGCAGTATCTCTACGATTCCATTCGGTCGTTTCTCAAATTTTTTAATCTTGAAGAAACCGATCTGCCGACCGCGCTGCTTGTTTTTCTAACAGACGCTCAGCAAGAACTCGAAAAAGACAAAGACTATATTTTTGCTAGAGATATCATCGAGCACTTGGATGCTGAGGAAAGAAAAAGATTGGCTTCCGCGTCGATGTCCCTTGTGGCTCAGTGGATCCTCAGCGCGACCGATGCGGATTCGGGGATACCTATCAGCATGGGGATGAAGGAAGACCCTTCTTTGAGGAAATTGATGACCTTGCTCTACGCGCAGGGTCGGGATTTCCGAGACTATGACGAGGACAGGGTACTCGCTTATGTCTTTGAGATCCTGCAGGACAGAGCACAGCCACCGGTGTATTCCGGTGCACGGCTGGCGAAGTCGCCTTTATGGGGAGGGCGGGGGAAGTACCCAGCCTACGATTCACCTCTGGCTCCTAAAGCTGCGGATCAGGCGTTGCGAAAAAGAGCTCGACAAAAAAAAGCTGACATGGTGATGGCGCTTACCCAGGGCATGGACCAGGATATTCCGCTTTACAATTTAATTCGTAAATTGGCGGAGCATTACCATAAAGAACCAGAAGCGTTAAATGCTTTTCCGATGCTGCTAGATTTCATAAAGAACAATCTAAAGGGCCGCTATGCAAGGAACCGTTATGTCGCGAAACGCCAGCCCGCGGATATCGAGCCAATAGGAGATTTGCCGGCGGCCGACACCGGGTGGCGGAAAGTCTTGACCGAGAAAATCGAAGCGGGAGATTATCATTTGGAATTAGATGAGGAAAATATTGTTATCTATTTGCTGGATCGCTCGCGTCCTGCGCCACCCACATTGGTCGCCCAGCGTAATCGGATTCTTAACACGGGCAAGTTGGAGCAAATACTGGCCAGCCTCAAATTTAAGGGCATTGAAATTTCAAGAAATGAGCACGGCAGTCTCTATATCAGCAATTCTGAAAACGCCGCGCGGTCCTCCGGAGGCGCCCGCCTGCCGGACGGGCAGGGACCTACGCTCAAGGAAGACGGGGCTCGGCTGGCGACGGAGGAATTGGTCAAGGCGCTGGGTAAGCCATCCGGTGAGCCAGTGAAAATAGATGAGAACCTGTCGCTTCAAGAGATCCAGTCGCCGAAAAACCTGGTGAGCCGGCTTTTCCATATTTACGATCCTTTGACCGCAGGTCAGTATCCGATAAAGCTTTATTCCTTCAAAGGTCTGCCGATCCTGAGCCTCGCTATGCATGACGATAAACCACGATACATAGACTTATCTGGGTTGTACGCTGACACTGCCGCCACCGAAGCCGTTATGAAAGTGCTAAAGGGCTTCGCAGATCCTATGCAGACGGACAGTGCATCCTGGACGGAGGTCACACAAGCCCCCATTCTGGCTCTCGGTATTACCCGCGTCCCAGTGTTGCCGGGTGTTTTCCCGCCGCATGAAGAATTTGTGGGGCCGCTCTTGGAAGAGGCACTGCCAAATCTTAAAGACGCAAAGCGCGTGCTGGTACCCGGCTCCGTGTCCGGCATCGACAGCGTGGCGATAGCGCTCGCAAACCCCAGTGTGGAAGTAGATACTTTTGATAATTATGCCTTGGCGGTGGCCAACACACGCATACTGGCTCGCCTCTACGGTGTGGAGGCGCGTGTTCATGCGCAGCTTTCCGATGGTCTGCCGGCAGAGTGGAAGACGCGCGGGTATGACGCGGTGGTGATGGACGCGCCGGTGCCCATAGACGACGTTAGATACATGCCCGGTTTTACCGACGCAAACGAGTTTGATACCGAAGGCCATTTACTTCGAAGCATTTTGGACAATACGGGCACACTTTTAAAACGGCAAGGTTTCATTTATCTCATGGAAGTTCAGACAAGCAGTTCCATCTTTCGTAAACTTTTAAAAGAACGGCCATCTTTGTTTTTGGAGACGCTTCATGCTGGTCGCCGCGTGAATATTTTGCGTATCAGTGCCGGCGCCCGCCTGGCCGAAAAGTCGAACGACGCTCTCATCGACGACCTTTGGGTCGCATTGCGCAAAAAGGATGCGCGGACAGTCCAGTCTATGATCCGGAAGTTCCGCCGACAGCCGGACACCAAGGCCTGGCATCTTTTGCCGACGACCAAAAAACGCCTAAAGGCCATCGAAAGGGCGATCACCGGGCTTCAAGAATCCAGGATATTCGACGACGCCGTGGCCAACGCGCTCGTGGTTTCCGCTACGGAACTTGCCAATGACGTCATGCTGCATACGCCCGAAGGAGTTTTGATCTTAGAAAAAACGTACATCAAGGGTCGCTCAGCAATCCGAGTTATATCCATGGATGCCGGCGAAGGAATTCCGGAGGATAAGGCAAAGGGTGATCTGCCGGATGACCTTATGAGCGAGAGAGGCAGAGGAGTATTTTTAGTGCGCGCCTTGATGGATGAGGTCAATTTTGAAGTGAAGCCGGGCAAAGGGACAAAAGTCACGGCCATCAAATGGCTGGAGCCGGAAAAAGTAGAAGGATCAAGATTAAGCAACTTTTTTCAGTTCATGCCTATATTCTCCGTGCTGCTTCTTGTCGCGTCTCTTTCTCGTGCACCGGCGCAGACCACAAAATCCACGGCCTTCGAAGCGGAGTATGACAGCCTATTCCGCAAAGCCGAGAGAGTGGCATCGAAAGACACTTCCACAGCCGTGTCTCTTTACCTCAAGGCGCTTCTACTTAAAGGTGCTGACGTCGATCTCCCCTCCATGCTAGAAGAATCCAACACCCTCGATGAGTTCTATACTTCCGCGGCCGGCTATGTCTGGCTTGTTCTGAATGAGACCAGCCCATGGCTGGCCGATTCCATTATTTCGCCTATTCAAGCATGGGCCGATTCTTTGACGGATCTGAACGCGACAGGGAAACTCACGAAAAATTTTAAAAAGAAAGAGTTCCCGGTCTTGCAGAGAAAATTACGCGAGTTGGCTAGGCAGGTTCCTCCTAAATCTGGCGCAAGACTCGCCTCCCCTCAAAGCCATGAAATTTTGGTGAAGTATTTGTACGACCAATGGATCGATAAAAAACGGAGACTCGCGTCCCCCCATGCCGACGAACTGGCTCGGCACCACGATGAGATCTTGAAGCGGATGAGAGAGAGTTCGGATCCGACGGCCGCATCTTTATATCGGGAGCTCGAGGAGGAGTACCTGCGCCGCGCCATCGGGTTTTTAAATGAAAATGTGAAGCCTATCGCCGAAAAGATGGATGAGTGGGCTGACTGGCACTCTTTTTCAAGGGAGCTCAAATCTACAAGCGACGCAAAAGCAGCGAAGATCTACGCGGACCTTTCCGAAATTTTTAAAGAGGCGGGTCCGGCGGGTTTTGTGCCCATGGACTTACACAGACGCATGGCCGAGGAGGGACTTCTAGGCGCCCAGTACCCGCAGGCGCTCGGAGGCCTCGGATTGTCGGAAACGGCGTGGGTGAAGCTGGTGGCCGAAAGCGCCAAGATCAGCTCTGGCTTCACCGTCTTTCAGTTCAACGTGAATACGGGCGTCGCCCTGGAATCCTTGAGAGGACTCCCATACGATGTCCAAAAACGATACACCAAAGCAATATTCAATGGGGATGCACTTATCTCGTTCCTTTTGACCGAGCCGTCCGCGGGGTCTGACAACTCGAGTCTCAAGAGCCGTGAGAAAGATGGAGTTATTTCTGGAGAAAACATCTTCATCACGGGTTTCATGAATCTTCCGGCTAATTACGAGGAGGTGCTTGAATATTACGAAAAGAGTTCGCAGGGCGAACCGGTCGTTTGGTCACTGCCGGAGTTGCAGCCGGTCAAAGAATATTTGGAGGCTTTAAAGAAGGCGAGAGATGCTTACGCCCCCATAGAACATTTCGGCGTCAAGGCGGCTCTCAACGCTTCCGATGAAATTTTGGCGTTTCTGATCCGCTTGAAAGATAAAGACACGCTTCCGACAAGAACCGACGCACATGGAAAGCAACTCCGGCTTTCAGAAGGGATGCTTATTCAGGCGGATGACACGATGGGGCAAAAGGGGTCGGGCACCGGGGATGGATTTTTTGACGGCGTGGCCGTCGTAGAACTTATCGGAAAACTGAGAGACCTTTTAGTCGCACTGCAAAGCGGCCGAGCCACTGTTGGCGCTCATGCGCTTGGCATCAGCCAGGACGCCGAAGAGGTTTTGGCTGAGGCGCTCGAGAAAACGGGCCGCAAGGACGGCGCAGGCGCTATCAAAGCTCGCATCCTCCTTGATGAACTGCGCCGGCAGAACCGTCTCATGCGGGCGTTCATTGACGAAACAGCCATTCGCAAGGATCAAGGGGAGAGCGTAGTCGTGCGTGCCTCTCTATCCAAACTTTATGCCTCCAAAATGGCGAGACAGTATACCGGGAAAGTTTATGAAGCGGTCCAAGAGCTTGGTTTTGATGACGGGATCCTGAAGCGCATCGGGAGGCGGTTCAAGGATGCCAAAGTCACGGAGATCTATGAAGGGACCAATGAGATACAGAGAATATTCATCGCCACGCCCGGCATTTATAGATCTCTCGATGGGTATAAAGATATTGCCGTGTCGCTTGAAAAAGACAGAGAGACTATTGCTCGCTATCCTCAGATGTTGTCGGGATTCATAGATCTGAGAAACCGTATCGTCCGCGCGTATCTGGACAATAAGAGATCAGATTTTATCCGGGGCATTGCACCGAAATATCTGCCCGGCGTTGAAATGAGACTTTTGCTGATGCTTGACGCCTACAAAGCGTATCGGAAAGCGGTCGAAGATAACGACAAGCGTGAGGCGACGGATTGGAAGGCCGCGATCGATCATCAGGCGGAAGATTTTCTCGCATTTTATTCCCGGGCTTACGCGAATCTACCTTCTGAGGCACGCGAGGCGCTCGATCAGGCGTTGGACAAAGCGACGCGGTCTTTTCAGCCCGTTGCCGGCACGCGGCTAGCCGCCTGGGCCATGGCCGTCGCGATCGTGTTACTTCGGCCCGGGCTCACGCTTGCAAACCCGTCTGATGATGCTAGCGCCTGGCCGAAACCAGCGCTCCAATTCGGCAACGAGCGTTACATGCAATTACGGGCTCTTGAGGTGAAGGCGGCCACGCCAGATTTGTTGAAAAAACACCTGTTTGATTATGATATTCTTCAGCGCTATTTCGAGCTGCGTGCGATTGAGATGAAGGTGGCGTATGACGCCAAGGAGTACCGGCACGCCCTCGATCTGCTCGCGGAACTTAAAGGCCGTCTAGATGCAGACGCATGGAATTATGACATGGGTCTGTGCCATTACTATCTGAATAACTATTCGAAAGCCATGGATTTCTTCCGTGCATCCATCCTCGCCCGGCCGATACCGGAAGCCTATGATTTTCTAGGCCGGACTTACTTTTTTATGAGAGCTAATAGCCCGACCCCCTACTTCGAGCAGGCGATCCAGGCGTTCCAGAAATCACTTGAAATGGATCCCCACGGTTCGGTAGAGCTATTCAAATACCTAGGACGCTCCTATATGGCTTTGAAGGAACCAGATTTTTATAAAGCGATCGGTGCGTTCAACGAAGCGATAGAGCTGGATCCCAAGTCGGCGGAGGCGCATGCCTATCGCGGCATGGCCTATGGAGTGCTCGGGCATGTGTTTGCGGCCAAGGAGGATTTCGATCAGGCCATTGAGCTTGGTTTTGACCCAATGCGGGTTATCGGATTCAAAGAGACCTTAATGGACACCTACGGCGTATACGTGCCTATGGTGACACTGTTCTTGTTACCGGCGATTTTTTCGTTTATGGCTGGTGCGCGACTTGCTACCGAAAAGCTGGATGCCCAGGAGATCGTCTCGCTTGTCCGGCAGTTGGATGAGCCCAAACGACCGATGTTGCTCATTATCGGCGGCTCGAGCAGGGAATTGATGCGGAGCGCAAAGCTTATCGAACTTGTGATCAAGCGTATGAAAAAAGGCGACAGTATTTTCGTGGGAGGAATGGCCGCGAACGTGTTTGATACCGCCGATCAGCTAAGCCGGCCGAACGATGATGAGACGCTTGAGGAATTTCTGACGCGGCAGACGGTGTTTTTAAGACGTTCGTTTAACGACTCTCCTCTTGGGCGACAGAACCAGAGCCAGGCAGAGGAAGCACTTACGGTTTATCCGCTGTTGGCGGCTTCCCGCGAAAAGGGGATCGACCTGCACTGGGCCAATATCGGCTACACAAGGCCGGGCTCCGGCACTTTTGCTATCAGGCAAGAACTGCTACCGGAGGATCAGGCCCTGGCGGATGAAATGGTGGGCCAGGCGCAAACCATTCTCTGGATCGGGAACGGTCTGAATCCACAGGCCGCTCCCTTGGCTGCGGAAGAATTGATCCGTGAGCGCGTGCGTCAAAAGGGCGGCGAGCATTTCAACGGCCGAGATGAAAAAAATCGTCTCTACGCCGCACTTTATTATTTGGACACGGCCGGCCGTCTTCCGTCGCCATATGGAAAACTAGAGAGTGTCGTCGACAGCGAGCTTTCCGGCGCCCGGCTGGCGTCGGAAAAATCAAGCTATCCCTACCGGCCGACGCGGGAGGAGATGATCTCGCGTGCGCGGAAAAAACGGGAAACGGACAGGGCGCAGACGCTGGCTCGGCTTGTGGACTCCATCAAGAAATGGGAAAGTCTCGTAAAAAATGGGAGTGCTTTCAAGCGGTTCCGCGTCTCAGCCGTCAGTCTTGCCCAAGAAATAGGTGTAAGGAGAAATATTCTTAGAGAACTCTTGGGGGCTAGATCTGATCTGAAAGTCCGTTTATACCGTCTAGAGGAATCGCTTAACTTCACGCCGGCTCAATTGAAAATTCTCGCCGGACTAAAACAAAAGGCCGACACCATTGCGGCACAGATCCGAAGCGGGGAATTCGACTGGTCCCGGATCAACAAACTGGATTTCTTGGCTTTATCGAAGCTTCTCATGCCTGAAGAAACGGTCCAGGCTGGGTATAGGGCGGCGGTTTTTTATCGTGCCCACTCCACCGAGTTCAGGGAAGGAAAACTTGCCGCGATATGGGTAGAAGCAAAGAGGAATTCTAATAAAAAAACACAGGCATTTAGTGCAACAGCCAAGAACAGGCCGTCCGTAGATTTGACGCAGACATTCTTGTCCGGACGACGGATCTCGGCAGAAGATATCCGGCAAGGGAAGGCGGCGCTTCTTATCCTCAAACCAGAGGCGTTCGAGCGTATTTCCGAACAGACTCAGGAGCGCTTGGCTCGACTGTATTCCAAAAGGCTCAACACAGGGCTGATCGTCTCTAAGATCTTGGCCGAGAGATCGCCGAGCGAAAAGGCGAAAAGCAGCTATGCGGACATCATTCTGGATGCCGTGTCTCAGCTGGGTTATGAAACGGTTTATCGTGGAGAAAAAACGGCTTTTCCGGACCCGGCGAAGTTTTTTTCTGAGGAACTCCTGAACGAACCTGGCGAGACTGACATGCTCATTGAACATCTTTCCAAACCAGGCAATAGGGTTGTTCCTGTTGTCCTCTGGAAAGACAAACAAGGAGCATCGGCCGAACTCCAAAAGACGCTCGGGGGCGCGACCAGCGCCGATCTCAGTCTCCGCTATCTCATGATCGTCCGCGTGGAGCCCGACCTTAAACGGCATACTTTGTTGAGAAAAGATTATGTCTATGTTTCGCCGACACCCAAACGGGCGGCCAAGGACCTCCGCTCGATGTTTGATGAAAAAACTCTGGAAAGTTTTTACGCGGCTGGTGCACGGCTAGCGGATGGCGGAGAGGCTGAAAATGTCATGGCCAAGCGGACGCCAAACTTGATCGAAGAGCTAAAACAAGACTTGGCGCTCTATGAACCTGAAAAATATCAGAGCCTACTCCGGACAGTCCGATTCGTCATGAATCGAAAACAAATGAAGAGCCGAAGCAGCGTGAAAGAGATGAGCTGGTTCCGTAAGGTGGTGGGGCCGCTCATCAACGGAAGACTGAAGAACCTGATGCGGAATTATCAGATCCCCGCTCGAGATCGAAACGAAATTTTGAAACTGATCCTCTCGCACACCGAAGCTGAATTTTTGAAAGATAAAAATTATATGATCGCTAGGATCATAGCGAAGAAGCTGAGCATCGAGGCCCAAAGGGATCTCGCCGCAGCGCCGGGGGCCCTAGTCGCAAAATGGTTAGTTTCTAAAGATGACAGCGGAAAAAAAGGAGAATTTTCTGAAGTGTGGAACAGCGCGATCGAGCTGATCTTGACGATCCGCAACGGGAGCGATCAATACGGCATCGAAGATGAAAAACAGGTCGCTCTTTATGCTATCGAAATGCTGGAGGATAACGCGGCAGAGCCAGGCGGCATCATCGACAATTCCGGTGCTCGGCTGGCTGAATCAAGCACCGCTCCCGGTGAAGTTCTCGATCTATCGATCGGGGACACTGTTTCTCTCAGGGCCCGGAACGGGGAGTTCGTGGTGCTTGAGGGTCTCCAGCAGGATGGGAGCTACCCGAAACTTTTTCTGAGCGATATGAAAAAATTAAAAGAAGCATCAAAAAAGCGGAAAGACGTTCTTTTCGCCATTCTTGAAAGCCAGTCGGAACCTATCACACGCGGCCAACTCGCCGAACTCCTTAGAGCGAAACCCGAATACGCCGCTGTAGAGCCGGAAACCGTTAGTGATGATGTCCGGTTGGACAGCCGTTTGAAAGATCACCCCAAACTGCGCCGAGACAGCCAGCGGTCACACGAGGCAATGATGGCGAGAAGAGACGTCCTGCTTGCGCTTCTAGAGGGTCAGCCGGTGCCTGTCACCCAAGTGGCGCTTATCCAACTCATGAAACAGAGGCCGGGATACGCCGATACGCCGGAATTAACTTTTTACAATGACATGCACACGGATAGTCGGTTTAAAAATCATCCCAAATTAGTAGCCGAAGACCAGGCGCGTATTTATGCGAACGCATTGGCAGTGCAGGCGAGAAGGGATGTTTTATTTGCCCTGGTTGAGAAACAACTGAAAGCGATGATTCCCGAGCAACTGGTGGTCCTTATGAGACAGACGCCCGGGTACGCCGATGTCTCTCTTAAGACAGTTATCAACGATATTTATAAAGACAAGCGTTTCAGTGGTCATGAAAAGATCATAAAACAGATCGCTACACTTCGTGGTAATGCCAAAAAAAGAAGAGATGTCCTGTTTACCCTGCTTGAAAGCCAGCCCAAGCCTATCACGCGCTCCCAGCTGAGAGATCTCCTAAGAGAAAGGCCGGAATACAGCACGATCAGTCGAAGGACGGTCTCTATCGATGTCCGGAAAGATATTCGGTTAAAGGATCATTCAAAGTTGAAAGACCGGGAAAAACTCCGCGCCGAGATAAAAACAGCGAAGGCAAGTAAGCGTGAAGAAAAATCCAGGCCCGACATATTAAAGCAGCACTACAAGCCACATATCGGGGATAAGATCTTGCATGATTCTTTTGGGAAAGGCCGCATTAAGGATTTTATAGAGACGGGCCATGGTTACAAGCTGTTGGTAGAGTTTGAGACGCTTGGTGAGGAGAAATGGCTGCTTTTAAGCGTCGCGTTGGCGCATTTATCCATTATTGAAAAGGAGAGCGAGTTGGATGATGCCGGCGCCCGGCTGGCCAATGACACAAAGATCCAGCGGCTTGAAGGAAATCCGAAGGAACCGGAATTTAACGATGGGCACCCGGACACCAATGAGGATATCACCAGACTTGTTTCGGGCCTGGCGGCTATTGAGGGGTACGGCGGAGCGTTCCTTGGAGTGGGGTCCTGGCACAATCTTGACATAGCCCTGGACAGAAAGGCGGAAGCTATCATTCTGATGGACTTCAGTCAAAGGGTTGTCGATTCGAATTTCGAAGTGTTGAGGATGATCGAGACAACAGAGGATTTCAAAAAGATAATACCGGCGTTCAGAAAGCTCATCAAAGAGAGGAACAAAGTCCTTGGAAATCTTCGTCTGAAGGATTTCGACGCTTTAGTGACCGAGGGCACGGATTATGGGGCGAGGACGCCGCTTAGCTGGGCAAAGAATGAGGAGGATTTTAACAGATTAAAACGGCTTATTCGCGAAGGGAGAGTGGCCGTTGCGCATGCAGACGTTACCAAGCCGGACACCATGAAACCCATTCATGAGTTTTTGTTGAGGTTAGGTGTTGCCCCGAAATACGTAAATTTTTCCAATATTGCTAGTCCGTCGATCTTGGACGAGCAGAATATAGGGAATTTTACAAATCTGTCAGGGACTCTCAGAGCGGTCGGAGCTGTTGATGAGACATGGGTCATTCACGCCTTTCATAGAAGCGAGCAAGGTCTTGTGAAACAGCTTTATGGTGATTCAAGTATTATTTTGGAACCTACTATGCCGCCTATACCCGATTCGGGCAAAGTTTTGCGTCCGAATTTTGACCATCTGGTGCGTACGCTCAAAAACGAGGAAGAAAAGCCTTTTCTGTTCCCGGACAGCATACAGTTGCCTGGACGATGGAGGATGTCGCGTGAGGAAGCTCTCCGGTCGGTAGTGGACGAAATTTTAAGGATTAAAACTGTCGAGCCAGGCATTATCGACAATTCTGGCGCTCGGCTGGCGGAATTGACGGGCGCCGATCGAATCAAGAAAAGAAGGGAAAAACTTTTAAAGGCGCTCGATGCACTTAATCACCCGATTCACAGAAGCGATGTGCGGAAACTCGCTCAAGGGTTGCCCGAATATCGGCGTTTTTCAAGCCACGTGATCATGCTCGATTTAAAACTTGATGACAGGATAGGTAAACATAAAAATGTTATTGACGATGCCATATCGACAAAACTTGATGCGTGGCTGGCAGGGCCGACTGGCGGTAGGGAACTTTCTGCCGCCACCATGAAAAGGATAGAAAAGACGCTGACAAAGCGCGAAGCCGGATCAAAACCCAATACCCCCGGCGAGTTAGCGGCGGGTGAACACAAGGACACCGTGCTGTATCGGCAAATTCAATTGATCGCACAACATAAGGACTTGAGCGATTTCGGAGCCTATCCCAAATTATATGCGTTTGTAGAAAAGTTCCACTACCGGAAAAATATCGACAAACCGGAGCGGGTGATCGCGGTCGATCGGCAACAACCGCAAAGCCCTACGGCTGAACCTGAAGGGGCATCCGCGACAAGCCCGGCTCCGACGAAATACCCCGTGATCGAAGGACTGGATAGTTTCGAAGAAGCCATCTATCTGTACCTGCAAGACAAGCGCGCGCATGCCGCCGATTTCACGACATTGGCCGCGTACACGCGGCTATCGGACACCACAAAGGTCTTACAAAAACTATTGAGCATGCAAAAGAAAGGGGTGCCTCTGGAACTGGATAGCACCAAAGCTTATCTAATCGATTCCGGCGAAGGCGATGCTCAAGGCGCGCGTCTGGCAAAAGGTGAGTCGCTTAAGGTCGGGATGGTCGGGCTTGGTACGCACGGGAAAAGACTTCTTAGGACTTTGATGGAGATCTCGGAGCGGCCCGATGCCCAAGATCTAAAAATAGACGCAGTCGC
The DNA here is from genome assembly GCA_964612035.1 of uncultured Planctomycetia bacterium. GTDB lineage: Bacteria > Omnitrophota > Gorgyraeia > 2-02-FULL-51-18 > 2-02-FULL-51-18 > CAZTBX01. The sequence continues at coordinate 29,960 of CAZTBX010000044.1, read as the reverse complement.
AAGAGGTAGTTTTGAGGAAGTGAGCCAAACTTTCTCTGGGGCTCTTAGGGTGTCCATCCGGAAAGGGGATGCGGCCGAGGTATTGACCGATGGGTTAGTGGAAGCGGTCATTATCGCCACACCGGCGAACGCTCATTATGAAATGGTCAAAACGGCGCTGGAAAAAGGAAAAGACGTGTTTGTGGAAAAACCGTTCACGCTTCGCTCGAGCGAAGCGGAAGAACTCGCCGGCCTGGCGAAAAAGAAGGGGCTTATTTTAATGGTCGGCCACACCCTTCTTTATTCGCCAGTATTCAAAAAACTGAAAGAAATCGTCGACAGCGGTGCACTGGGGGAAATCCATTCCATCGAAGCGAAAATGCTGAACCCTCTGCGGCCGAATCTTGATACATCGAGCAATGTCACCGAAGATCTGGGCTACCACTTTTTATACATGATCCAACATCTATTGGATGGGGCACAGCCAAAGATCCTCAAGGTCGACAGTTCCTCGAGCGGAGAAACGGCAAAGCTTCAGCTGAGCTATCGGGAACTACCCGTATCGGTGGAGGTCAGCCGAGAGTATCAGGAGCCTCAGGCGACGCGGACTTTGTCGGTGAAAGGGGAGGCTTTCACCGCTACCTTTGATTTTTCCAAAGAACCGCATGAATTGAAAGTAGAACCCACGACATCGGTTTTTGATGCCGGAGAGCTGCATCGTCTGCAGGGCATCGCCGGCGAGGCGATATTTGAAAGGCCTCTTGGTCCGGAACTGCGGGTGTTCCTAGACTCGGTCAAGGACCGAGAACAGCCTCCGAGCAACGGCAGCGCGGCCGTCGCTATTGTCAGCGCTATAGAGGAGATCAACGCGCGACAGATAGCCGGCGCGCGGCTGGCGGATGAAAGTGATCACCAGAGCACCGGAGCACCGGAGCACCAGATCAAAGCGCCACTGGTGACTGGTGCGCTGGTGCCTGGCGCACAACAAAATAACGGGGCTCGGCTGGCGGAAACGGTGCAGGCTAGCAATTCGTATCGAGTTGGCGCGGCGGATACTTGGCCTAGGTTGATCGACAAGGCACGGCAAGAGGGCATTGTTTTCGTTCACGCCCTCGGCGGAGCCGGAAAGTCGCATAAGCTAAGGCAGATCGCTGCCGCTGAAAATTCTCCAATATTTTTATTCGACGGGTATGCGGCTGAATCAAAGCAACAATTTATACAGCAGATCGCGAGGGAGCTAAAATTATCAACGGAAGCATTGAAGGATGAAATAGCTTTTGCGTCAGCCCTCAAGACGGTTTTGAACAACCGCGTGCTTGTGATCGACGAGGGTGCGTATGTGGTTTATACGTCTGCTGATCTGATCGCCAAGCTTGTATCGGACTACAACATCTCGATCATTATTGTACAACCCACGAAATTTAAGTATCTCGATTCTCTGCTTAGCGCCCTCCAAAAGGCATTTGGACGTGCCGTTTTGGAAATCGCGCTTGGGCCACCGACGCAAGAAGAATACGGAGAGCTTTTATCCGAGATTGTGGATGACCAAATTAATAGATGGGGAACGGCGCAAACAGTGGATTGGGATGAGGTTCGTCAAGCCATTACCAACCAAAAGGACCGCCTCTATGAGATAAGCGGGGGGCACGCCAAATTGACCAGTTACCTTGTGGACGATTGGCTGCGCGCCACTCTTTCTACTGGCAACCTTCTTCAAGAAATCCAATCAAAGGGGATGGATTTGTCCAACGTTTACGGATCCGCTTTCAATGAATTGGCTCCAACGGGTCCAATTATGGACATCTTTTCCAGATTTGAGAAGAATTTGCCAATCTCAACCGTCGAGCAATGGCCGGATGATGAAAGGCGCTATGTTCAGCGCTTTTTGGATATCGGGCTTTTACAAATTGCAAATAACGAAATAAGCCGAAGGAGCCTGGGAGCTCGGCTGGCGGTTGATAAGAGGACAGAAAGCAGAGGACAGAAGACAGAAAAAGAATTAATTCTACTATCTGTCATCCGTCCTCTGTTTTCTGAACGCTTGCGTTCTTTCTTCGAAGACGTCGCGCAGGCGCAGGGGGCGCAGATTGTAACTAAGCAGCTGCCGCTGACGGTTGACCGGACCACGTCCGACCGTCTGAAACTCGCCCACCGGACGTGGTCCGATAGCTTTGTGTTCCGTTTCCGTCGCGCCAAAGATGGTCAGCTTTATGCGATGGCGCCGGGAGTGAGGAGGATCGTATTGACCGGACTACGTCCGACCGCTGGAAATCCAGGCACCGGACGCGGTCCGATAGGTTCCTCCACCGAGGGTCTGACCCCCGGCCTATCCATTCAAGACCTACGACGCATGAACGATGAGGTGACTCGGTCGGTTGAGATGAACTTGACCGGACGCGGTCCGATAGCTCCCATTTTAAAGGAGCCGCTTGTTCTTCAAATCAACACGGATATTTTGCCGGAACAGTCATTTGATTTTTATGCCGAGCATCTAGTGAACGCGATCGAGGTGATGAAACGAAAAAGCTTTGGAGCTCAACTGACATTCCAGGTCGTTGGTCGCAACGCTGATAGACTTTTATCACTCAACGAAACCTCACGGGCAATATTGACCAAAGAACTAGGACCGGCTTTGGCCACCGCAAAAAAAGTGTCGATAGCGCTTCCGGATATGGTTTCTAGCGATGCCATCAATTTGCCGGTGCGCATGATCGCGGAAGGGGATATTCCCGCATTCGAGGCTGAGCTTCTTGTGGCTGTGCATGCCGGCACGCTGGATCTTCAAAATATTTCGGATGAATTCATGAACGCCTACGCGACCTTAGCGAGCGAAAGGCCATCAAAAGAAATTTTAAGAGAAATCCTTACCGGCAAAGCGCCTATAGACATTCGTCTACGCTTTGCGCTGAAGCCTCTCGCCAAAGTGTCCATCCAAGAAGCTGTGCAATTCTTCAAATTAATGCGCCGTATGATAGAACAGTCGGCCTAGCGAACGGGTGACGGCGGATCGGGGCACCCCATCGGCAGCGCACGCGTCCCGACCGCTTTTCCCACTTTCTAAATAATCTCCCTCGTGTTATAATCTGAAACTTATTAAAAAAGGTATTGACCTCATGCCTAAAAATGGCACAAGTCCTTTAAATAAAAGAAGTTCCATCATCACGGCCGGTGACAACCGCGCCCCCAATCGCGCCATGCTGCGCGCCGTCGGTTTCAAAGACGCCGATTTCTCCAAGTCCATCATCGGGATCGCCAGCACCTGGAGCAATCTCACGCCCTGCAACATGCACATAGACCAACTTGCCCGCAAAGCGGACGAATCCATCAGGCAAAACGGCGGTGTTCCGCTGACTTTCGGCACCATCACGGTGTCAGACGGCATTTCCATGGGCACAGAGGGTATGAAATATTCTCTCGTCAGTCGTGAAGTCATCGCGGATTCTGTTGAAACGGTGTGCAACGCCCAGCGTTTTGACGGCCTGCTCGCTATCGGCGGCTGTGACAAAAATATGCCGGGCTGTCTCATGGCCATGGCTCGCATGAACATCCCGAGCATTTTCGTTTACGGCGGGACCATCAAGCCGGGAAAATTCGAAGGTAAAGATATAGACATCGTGAGTATTTTCGAGGCCGTCGGTTCTTTTGGCGCCAATAAGATCACGCGCGAACAGTTTCAGGGCATCGAATGCAACGCTTGTCCCGGTGCCGGCTCCTGCGGCGGCATGTACACGGCCAACACCATGGCCTCCGCCATCGAGGCGCTTGGCATGAGCCTGCCGGGCAGCTCCTCCATGGACGCCGAAAGCGACGACAAAAAGAACGATCTCACGCGTGCCGGACAGACGATCGTAAACCTCGTCGAAAAAAATCTACGGCCTCGCGACATCCTCACGAAAAAAGCGTTCGAGAACGCGATCACGCTCGTCATGGCGCTTGGAGGCTCGACGAACGCGGTGCTGCATCTTTTGGCCATCGCGCATGAAGCCGGTGTCGCGCTCAAGATCGACGACTTCAACCGCATCAGTAAAAAAACGCCGCACATCGCGAACTTGAAACCCAGCGGAAAATACGTCATGTCCGACCTGAACAAGGTCGGAGGCGTTCCCGGGGTGCTGAAAATGCTTTCCGAGGCGGGTCTGATCCACGGGAATGCGATGACCGTGACCGGAAAAACCATGGGTGAAAATTTGAAAGAGGTGCGGTCCATCACGAACCGTGACATCGTGCGACCTTTGTCGGCCCCGCTTTGTCCCACTGGCCCCATAGTGATCTTGAAAGGCAATCTTGCACAAGAAGGCGCCGTGGCAAAGATCGGCGGCCTTAAAATTTTCCAGCACCGCGGCCCGGCGAGAGTTTTCAACTGCGAGGAAGACGCGCTCAAGGCCATCATCGGTAAAAAAATAAAAAAGAACGACGTTATCGTGATCCGTTACGAAGGACCCAAAGGCGGTCCGGGCATGAGAGAGATGCTCGCGCCCACCAGTGCCCTCATCGGAACCGGCCTTGGCGATTCGGTAGCGCTGATCACGGATGGCCGATTCTCCGGCGGTTCTCATGGATTTGTCGTCGGGCATATCGCGCCGGAAGCCGCGGTGGGCGGCACTCTCGCTTACTTGAAAGACGGCGACATCATCCGCATTGACGCTAAAAAATTGAGCTTGAGCGTTGAGCTCAGCGCAAAAGAACTGAGCGCTCGTAAGAAAAAAATAAAGCCGCGCCTACCGAAGGTGACAGGCGTGCTCGCCAAATACTCGAAGCTCGTGTCCTCGGCGTCCGTCGGGGCCGTGACCTCGTGAGCATCTCCACCGGTCATCGCTACGTGGTGCTCGACATCGAGACCCAGCGTGGATTTCACGAGGTGGACAGAAAAAAACTGCATCTTCTGAAGATCTCGGTCGCCTGCGCGTATGACTCGAAAACCGATTCGTATTTCTCATTCGAGGAAAAAGAGGTGCTGAAGCTCGAAGAGCTTCTGAAACAGGCTGATCTCGTCATCGGCTTCAATATTCGTGATTTCGATTTCGAGGTACTGGCGCCTTATATGCTCACGCCGGTGAAAAACCTTCCCGTACTCGACCTACTCGTGGAATTCGAAAAAGTGCGCGGACATCGCATCGGCCTCCAAAGCATCGCGCAGGCAACGCTCAATTGCTCGAAGTCCGGAAGCGGCTGGGACGCGCTGAAGCTTTTCCGCGAAGGGCGCCTCGACGAGCTGAAAAAATACTGCCTCGATGACGTGCGCATCACGAAAGATATCTATGAATACGGCGTGAAGAACGGTAAAATCTCTTTCATATCCAACCGCGATTATCAGACTTATGAAGTGCCGGTGAGCTGGGGAACTCTTGGGAAAGAGCTGAAAGAGCAGAAAAAAGAGGAATTTCCCACGAGCCTATTTTAATGAACGCCTACATCCGCATCTGGCAGAATTGTGACGTTCCGGAGCTTACGAAGCACTTGCTCATCGTGGGCGACATGACGGCGGATTGCGCGGCCTGCCGCGAGCTTGGCATCGATTATGTGCAGGCCAAGATTTGTCCGAAGTGCGGTACGATGTTCCGTTTCATCGCCGCGCGCAACACGGGACCGATCGACAAGAACCGCGGAGGGACGGTGAAGCGCATCAAGGACCGCCGGCCGGACCTCACTTTCATTGATTACGGCGATTACAAGGAAATGACTGGCAAACAACAGGCGAGGAATTTTTTTAAATAAAAGGAGAGTGGTTGAATGAAAAAAGCAATGGGTTGGATCGTACTATCGATGTTTTTTTCAGCAACGGCGTTCGCGGCGAAAGTTGATGGGCCGGACACCGCCCGGCATATGCACCGTGAAGAGATGAAAAAGATCAAGACGGCTCAGCGTGAGTCCAGGAAGACCGAGGATAGAGTGCAGTCGTCCGAACCTTCCAAGTGGGGCCGTTTCTGGAAAAAAGAAGGCGAGAGGTCGGGGCTTGGTAATACCGGCTCTGGGACTAGCACTTTCTTCAAGAACCTGAACCCCGTGCCTTTTTTCAAAAAGCAAGAAGAGCGTTACGAGGCGAGGAAATCGGGAACGAAATAGGAAGATAGGGACGAAAAGCGAAAAACGAGAAGCGAAAAACTATGGAGTCACTACGTGACTTGTAAAAGTCGCGGCAGCGACACAACAGTTTTTCGCTTTTCGCTTTGCACTTTTCGCTGGCTAGTCATCGTGACCCTTGCGTTTTTTCCGCAAGGGCTTTTTTCTGCCGAGGAAAACCCTTTGGTCGATTTAAAAAAGATCATTCCCTCTATCCGCGTCGACATCCGTTATGCAACGGCGGACAATTTCATGAAGGAAGTGCTGTACCCGGAGGCGCGCTGCCTCCTGCGGAAAGAAGTCGCCGAGAAGCTTGTGCGCGTGCAGGAACGCCTGCAGAGTAAGGGCCTCGGGCTCAAAATATTCGACGGCTACCGGCCACTTTCGGTGCAGAAAAAGATGTGGGCGCGCGTGCCCATCGAGGGCTATGTTGCCAATCCCGCCAAAGGTTCCAATCACAATCGCGGCGCGGCCGTTGACGTGACGCTGGTCGACGCTTCCGGGCAAGAGCTGCCCATGCCTTCGGCCTACGACGAATTTTCAGAGAAGGCGCACCGGGATTACGCGGGAGGCACCGAGGCCGCGCGTGAGAACCGCCGCATGCTTCGGGACGCGATGGAAACGGAAGGTTTCCATGGGATCTCCACGGAGTGGTGGCACTTTGACGATGCCGACGCGAAAAAATATCCCGTGCTCGATCTGCCGTTCTCTTCGGTGGAGGAATGAGGTCAGTCGTGCATTTCGTGAGTGCGCGATATCAGAAAGTACAGGCCGGTTTTACGACTCGTCATCTTCCCGTGCGGGTCTCAAAAAGCGAAGACCTGAGGCGGGACGACATCCAGAAAGCACTCCGCGCGCACCTGGCTGGACTGCCCGGGCGCTTTGCCTTTTTGGAACAGGTGCACGGTGGAACAGTCGTGACACTCGAAGAAGCGGCGCTGCGTTCAGATTTTCAGGATTTTACCGGCGCCGACGGTTTCGTCACCTGTCTCGACAATATCGCACTTTTGGTCTTAAGCGCGGATTGTCTTCCGATCTATTATTGGCATGAAGCGGATAAAAATGCGAAGCGCTGGATAGGTCTCGTGCACGCCGGATGGAAAGGGACCCAGGCGCAGATCGCCGCGAACGCCTTTCGTCTCATGGCGGCCGGCGCGGGGGGCCGGGCTGACCGTGTCCACGTGGCGCTTGGCCCGTGCATACGCTGGCCGCATTATGAAGTGGGGCCTGAATTCGAAGAGCGGTTTCCGGCCTCTTCTCTGCGTCGAAAGGGCGGAAAACTTTATTTCGACCTGCCGGGAGAGAACAGGAGACAGCTCATCGCGGCCGGGGCCAGGCCTGAAAATATCATGGACACCGAGATCTGCACGTTCGCGTCGCCACATTTTTTCTCGTTCAGGAAAGAAAAAGAACACGCGGGCCGCATCGTGTCCTTCATCGCCAAGCGGTCAGAGCGTTAACGCGCGAGTCTTTTTAGTTCCTCGGGGAGCGGACTTTCGAAAGTCACCGGTTTCCCGGTGGAAGGATGCACAAAGCTGAGCTTCCAGGCGTGCAGTCCGAGCCGTTCGGCGCCGTGGGCCCCATATTTCTCGTCCCCGGCCACGGGATGGCCGATGTCTGCCAAATGCACACGGATCTGATTTTTCCTGCCTGTCACCGGCTCCACCTCGAGCAAAGAAAACCTTTTTCCGCGCCGTAGCACGCGATACTTCGTGGTGGCGTATTTTGACGTCCTCGTCTCCTCGCCCGAAAACACTTTCAGCGCCCGATTTTGAGATAAATGGCTTGAGATCGTGTCAGCCGATGTTCTAAGCGTGCCCTGCACGATGGCGTAGTAAAGTTTTTTCGTTTTTTCCCAGGCGAACTGCAGCTTTCGCTTCGCTTCCTCGGTCTTTGCGAACACAACCAATCCCGAAGTCTCCCGGTCCAGCCGATGCACGATGAATACCCGCTCGTGCGATCGCCTGAGGTATTCGTTCATTTCAAAGTAAGCGGTGCGCTCTTTTTCCTTTTCGGTCGCAATGGTCAGAAGGCCGGCGGGTTTGTCGACGACGAGGATGGAGGCGTCTTCATGCAGCACGCGAAGGCCCGAAGCGCTTTTTTCGGCGCCAAAGGAAGAGATGTGCACCATGTCTCGTGGCAAAAGGGCGGTGTCGTGGCGGGTCTGCACGCGCCCATTCACGGAAACGCATCCGTGGGCCAGCCATTTTTTGATCTGGGTGCGGGAATGGTCGCTGAACTCGGCGATCAGCCAGTCGAGCAGCGTGCCGGGCCTATTCGCGGTGAGTTTCAAACTTTTCGCGGTAGATATTGATGAGGACGAAAAAAAGCGAGAGAACCGCCGGCGCGAGGAAAATGCCCATCAGGCCGTACACCTGCAGTCCACCGAGAATGCCAAGGAAAAGGAGAAGATAGGGGAGCTTGGTTTTTTTCCCGATCACCCAAGGCTTGACGATGTTGTCGATGGTGCTGATCAACGTGATGCCCACGGTGAAGAGAATGGCCGCTTTCGCGTATTCATGTGAAACGGCGAGGTACAGGACTAGGGGCACCCAAACCACCGCGGCGCCGAAAATAGGGATCAGCGAAATAAAGAAAGTCAGTGCTGCGAAGAAAAAAGGAAGCGGGATGCCGAGCGTCCAGAACACGATGCCGGATAAAAGCCCCTGCAGGAAACTCGTGAGAAGCTGTCCGCGCAGCACCGCCGAAAAGGTTTCGCTGAGCTGTTTGAAGACTTCCCGTTTGTTTTTCGGCTCCAGCGGTGTGATCCCATACACGAACGCGTGGATCTTCCGGCCGTCCTTCAGGAAAAAGAAAACGAGAAAAAAAGTGAGCAACAAGCTGACCAGCGTGCTGAGCACGCCCTTCGTGATCATGAGAGCATGCGTGAGTGTGAAATTGCCGATGGTGCTCGCGGACCTGGCGACTAGAGTCTCCGCAGTCGCTTTCATCCAGGCCAGGTTGACGAATCTCGACTGCTCGATGCGCTCGATGAAAGGCGAATGGCGCAGGCCTTGTAGCGCTTTTTCGAAGCGACCGTTCTGGATGGACTCCAGTATCCACTGGGAGAGCTTCGTGGTTTCCCAGGCGAAATTCAGGACGATGAAGGCGGCGATGGGGATAAAGGTCAGAAAGATAGCAAGCGTTGTGATCGCCGCCGCGGACATGTCATGACCTTTCAGGGGGCCTTCGGCAAGCTTTTCGTAGAGAGGGTGAAAACCGAAGGCCAACACGGCCGCCCAGAAGATCGCCTGAAAAAGAGGGGACAGGATGAGCAGGATGTTGTAAAGGACGAAAACGAGCAGTCCGAGAAAAAAGAACGAGAGAAGCTGGTTTCTGGTCATCGGATTTAAGTCATTATACCCGGAGCCCGCGCCGCTCGGCTAGTTAAAAATTGACGAAACCGCACGCATGACATAAGATTGTCCAATAAAGGAGAGCGTTCATGCCCTATGACAGTAGTCTCGACCAAAAAACTTTTACCAAAAGCTGGGAAAATGACGACACGAAGATCAGCGTGACGGTTTATTCCTACAACCAGGGACAGAAAAAGGTGCAGATCTCCCGCGAAAACAAGGACGCGGAAGGCAACCCGCGCTTCTCGAAGCTGGGCCGGCTCACGAAAGACGAATTGCAGGAAGTACTTCCGTTCTTGCAGGAAGCGCTGGGGCAGCTTTGAAGCGCATCGTTCTGGCGCTTGCCGCCGTCGCGGTCGTCGCGGTGCTGGCGGTGATGGGGACTTACAACACACTGGTGCAGAAGGACGAGCGCGTGAGGCAGGCCTGGGCGCAGGTCGAGAACGTGTACCAGAGACGCCTTGATCTCATTCCCAACCTTGTCGAGACGGTGAAGGGCTATGCCGCGCACGAAAAAGGTACTTTCGTCGAGGTGACCGAAGCGCGTGCCCGGGCGGCCGGAAGTCTTTCGCCGGATGCCGTGAATGATCCGCAGAAATTCCAGAAATTTCAGGAGTCGCAGGCGGCGCTCAGTTCGGCGCTCAGCCGGCTGCTCGTCGTCGTGGAACGCTATCCGGACCTCAAGGCCAATGAGAACTTTCTTTCACTGCAGGCGCAGCTCGAAGGCACGGAGAACCGCATTGCCGTTGAACGGGCACGTTTCAACGAGGCGGCCAGGGATCTCAACACCACGCTCAGGCAATTTCCCTCCAATATCGTCGGGCGCCTTCTCGGTTTCACCATGAAACCGTATTTTCAATCCGACGCCCAGGCCCACACAGCGCCCAAAGTGCAATTTTAACCACAGACCTTGCGTACCCTTGTTGCCGTCTTGACAGGGGCTTGGCTTGTTATGGCGCCGGCATGGGCGCTCTCGGTTCCGGAACGCCCTCAATTTTACGTGAACGACTATGCCGGCCTCCTGAGCCCGGATGTACGCGCGTCGCTTGAAGAGGCTCTTGGCCGGTTCGAGCGCGAGACCTCCAATCAGCTCGTTATCGCGATCTTTGACAGCCTGGAAGGTGGCTCCCTTGAAGATTTTTCCATACGCCTCGCCGAAAAATGGAAGGTCGGCCAAAAAAACAAGGACAATGGCATCCTGCTCATCGTTTTCAAAAACGACCGGCAGGTCCGCATCGAAGTGGGATATGGCCTTGAGGGCGCACTGCCGGACATCCTGGCGGATAAGATCATCCGGCGCGAGATCGTGCCGCGTTTCAGGGAAGGGCGTTACGACGAAGGGGTAACGGCCGCGGTGGGCGCCATCCTGGCGGCGACCAAAGGGGAATACAAACTCGCCCCGTCGCTCGATGATCGGATGCAAGACAATGCGCCGATCGTTTTTTTCGCGATGCTCCTGTATTTCAGCGTTCTCGGCCAGTTCATCACTTATGCGCTGACGATCTACGGCTGTGTGATTTTTCTGGGATTGTTCCCCGGACTTTTTACGGGCGTTTTTTTCGTTGCGCTTCTAATGATGCTCAGGCGCCTGCTTTTTGCGAATTATCTTGGGCAGACCTTGTCACGCCGCGGAAGCGGCTGGTATGGGGGCAGCATCGGCGGTTGGGGAGGCGGAGGTTTCGGCGGGGGTTTTGGGGGAGGTGGAGGCGGCGGGTTCGGCGGAGGCGGGGCCAGCGGCCGATGGTGAACGTCCTGGATAAAAAAGAGATAGTGCGAGCGATCCGCGAGGCGGAAAAAGGCAGTACCGGAGAGATCCGTGTGCATCTGGCTCCCCGCTCCGGAGAAGACACGCTCCGGGATGCTGAAAAAGTGTTCGCGCGGCTCCGCATGCACCGTACCCGGCATCGCAATGGCGTGCTGATATTTGTCGCGTTGAAAAGCCGGTGTTTTGCCATCGTCGGCGACGAGGCGATGCACGCGAAGGTCGGCGAGCGCTTTTGGAGTGAGACCCGGGACCGCATGGCCCCGCATTTTTTGAAAGGCGATATCGCGAAAGGGATAGTCGAGGGCGTGCGCAGCGCCGGAGAAAAGTTGAAACGGCATTTCCCGTCCGACGGGCGGGACGCGAATGAATTGCCGGATACGGTGACCGGGGGATAAAGCGATGAAACCGATACTCAAGGCCATGCTGTTGTGCGATCAGACGCTCGTGGAAGAAGGAACGCACAAGCGGACGCTGATAGGCCTTTTTGACCGCATCAAGGCGGCGCAGTTCCCGACGGCGCATCCGTCGATGAGCGTGTACGTGCAGTTCAGGGAGATCGAGGGCGTCTTCAATTTTTCTCTGGAGCTCGTCGATCTAGGGGGGAGCGAGACCGTGATGAACCGCTCCGTGATCGAAGGGTTCAAGGTGCAGGAGCGCTCGCGCGACTGCGAGCTCGTGTTCAACCTCCTGTCGGTGAAGTTCGAGCACTCGGGTGACTACGAATTCAGGATCTACGTGAACGACCTTATTTTCGGGCAGAAGTCGTTTAAAGTGCTTAAATAAGCCGCCCAGAGACTCGCTTTAACTCGCGTCCATAGGGGGAAACGTAGTTTCCCCCTGCATGGTGTGTCCTCCGGCTTTGCGTGGCTTAAAATAAACTTGGCATCGCAAAGCCTTCGGCACGTCACCCCTTTCCACAGCGGAATGAGTAAGCTTAAAACCCACTTGCTTTAGAAGGAAAAGGGGGAATGAATGTCCCCCTTTTCCTTTAGAACCATATCCCCCTAAAGTGGAGTTCATTCGAGTGTTTCAATACTCGTCACCCGTTCGTTAGACCGAGACTCAGAGCATTAAATCTAGCCAGCGGGTGGCTCGTGTTGTTCGAGAGCGACGTTGACGAGGCGAGCCTGCCTGCCGGCAGGCAGGCGCCACGGAACACTGGTCTTCACACCGCGAGCCGAGTCATCGAGTCTGATTTTCCTCGGTGGGGAAAATCAGACGGTCGCGTGAGAACAATGCGAGACGCCCGCTGGCCCCTGATTTATATTCTTGGCGAGCGGAGAGCAAAGAGAGAAGGGGGAGGAGGCTTAGAGCAATCTATTCCAAAAAAAGCTAAGAGGAACTGAATTGTAGTATAATAATTTTCCATTTTTAGGAGGAGCCAATGAGCGCGGATATCAAGCAAGTTGCCGAAAAAGTCGCCAAGGAAAGCGTTTTGGTGAAAAATCTCCAGGTCGAGATCGGAAAAGTGATAGTCGGCCAACACATTCTCATCGAACGCCTTTTGATATGCCTGATCGCGGACGGACACGTGCTGCTCGAGGGAGTGCCGGGGCTCGCGAAGACGCTTTCGGTGAAGACGCTCGCGCAGGCCGTGAACACGCGTTTTCAGCGCATCCAATTCACGCCGGACCTTTTGCCGGCGGACCTTCTCGGCACGCTGATCTACAACCCGAAAACCGGCGAGTTCACGACGAAGAAGGGGCCGCTTTTTTCGAACATCATCCTTGCCGACGAGATCAACCGCGCGCCGGCCAAAGTGCAGAGCGCGCTGCTCGAGGCGATGCAGGAGAGGCAGATCACGCTCGGGGGGCAGACCTACCCGCTAGAAGAGCCGTTCATGGTGCTCGCCACGCAGAACCCCATCGAGCAGGAAGGCACTTATGCGCTTCCCGAAGCGCAGGTCGACCGCTTCATGCTGAAACTGAAGGTCACTTACCCGTCGAAGGCCGAAGAGATGCAGATCATGGAACGCATGGCCGGCAAAAAAATCGAGACCGTGAAGGCCGTGCTTGAGCCAGGCGATATCCTAAAGCTGCGAGAGATCGTGCGGGAGATCTACGTGGACGAAAAGATCAAGGAATACATCATAAACATCATCTGCGCGACGCGCGATCCGGAAAAATACAACATCAAGGGCCTGAAAGGGCTCATCATGTACGGCGCATCGCCGAGGGCCACGATCTACCTCAACACCGCCTCCAGGGCCTACGCGTTCCTGAAAGGCAGGGGCTATGTCGTGCCCGACGACGTGAAAGCCGTCGGCCTCGACGTCTTGCGCCACCGTGTGATCCCGACCTACGAGGCTGAGGCCGAAGAGCAGACCTCCGAAGATATCGTCCAAAGGGTGTTTGACGCCATCGAAGTTCCCTAAGCGCCATCCGGGTCAGCCATGATCCCCAAAGAACTACTTAAGAAGATCCGTTTCATCGAGATCAGCACCTCGCGTCTCGTGAACACGACTTTTGCCGGCGAATACCACAGCGTGTTCAAAGGCCGCGGCATGGAGTTCGACGAGGTGCGCGAATACGATCCACAGGACGACATCCGCGACATCGACTGGAACGTGACGGCGCGCATGGGCCATCCGTACACGAAGAAATTCGTGGAGGAAAGAGAGCTCACGGTGATCTTCCTCGTGGACGCGAGCTCTTCCGGCCAGTACGGCACGCGCGGCAGGACCAAGTCGGAACTGATAGCGGAGATCTGCGCGCTTCTGGCGTTCTCGGCCGTGAAAAATCACGACCGCATCGGCCTCATCATCTTCACGGACAAGGTGGAAAAATTCATCTCGCCGAAAAAAGGACGCCTGCACGTGCTGCGTGTGGTGCGGGAGATCCTGACCTTCGTGCCCAAGCGCACTCAGACCGACATCAACGCGGCGCTGAAGACGCTGAACGACGTGGTGACGAAGCGCTCCACGGTGTTCCTTTTTTCAGATTTTCTCACCGAAGGCTATGAAAAAATGCTGAAAGTGGCGTTCAAAAAACATGACCTTGTCTCGGTGGTCGTCGAGGATTCCACGGAAAAGAAGTTTCCGGCGCTGCGCGGGACCGTCGAGCTGCAGGACGCGGAGACAGGCGAGACTTTTACCTTAAGCGCCGGCAAGCGTTTTCAGGAAAGATTCAAGGCCGAATGGGAAAAAAGGCGGGAACGACGGAACCACATTTTTTCATCGGTGGGTCTCGATCACATCGAATTGGAAACGGGTATTCCCTATATTCAGCCGCTGATACGCTTTTTCAAGAACCGCATCAAAAAAATGAGATGATGGGGAAAAACGAAAAGTGAAAAGCGAAAAGCTTTGGAGCTGCTTCGTGGCCTATAATAAAAGTCGCCTGCCTGCCGGCAGGCAGGCGTCAGCGACACAACAGTTTTTCGCTTTTCGTTTTACGCTTTTCGCCGGGTTGTTATTGAACCTATTTTTTTCAACAGGCCTTTTATTTGCTGAGTCGGCCTCAGTAACGGCGACAGCGAGAGCGCTTCCACCCAAAGCGAAGATCGGGGACGAGATACGGCTCGTGATCCAGGTGGAGCGGCCGAAAAAGCTCACGCTCAGGCTACCTTCCGAAAAATCTGACGTCCGGCCATTTGAGATCAAGAAGGTCGAAAAGCTGCCCGGAATTTCCGGGACACGCAACCGCCCCCGCGAGACCTTTGTTGTCACGCTGACCGCGTTTGAGCTGGGGGATCTGAACATTCCATCCGTCGCCATTCCTTACCGCGACGCCTCCGGGAAAGAAGGCGGTGTGCGAACGGAACCCGTACCCGTGAAGATCGTGAGCGTTGGCAAAAAACCCACGGATAAAGACGACATACGGCCTATCAAGGGGCCGGTTTCCACGCCGCTTGCCCGGTTGCGGACGCTTGTATTGTCACTTTTTGCGTTGGCGCTTCTTGGGTTTCTCGGTTGGAGGCTTTACCGGAGAGGAAGACGCGCGGCGGTGGACCCCGAGACGCTAAAACCCCCGCATGAGCGTGCACTGCTCGAGCTCGAGCGGCTGCACGCTAAAAAATTTCTGGACCACAACAAAGTGAAGGAATTTTATTCGGAACTCTCGGATATCCTTCGGCGTTATCTCGAGCGGCGCTTCGGCATCGAGACCTTCGAACTCACGACCTCCGGAGCGCTCGCCAGGCTCAAAGAAAAAGTGGAGCCCTCCGTGACGCAGGATGCCGGTGAACTGCTCGAGACTTCGGACCTCGTGAAGTTCGCGAAACATATCCCGGAGAGACCGAAAGGCGAGGCCCTGGAGACGGTCCTGAAACGCATTGTCGAGGCCACGAAACAGGCGGAGGAGACAAAAGCGTGAGGTTCGCGTCGCCCGCTTATTTTCTGCTCCTACTCCCGGCCGTCGTTTTCTTTTTCCTTTATATACGCGGCCGCATTGGAAAAGAGGCGATGCTTCGCTTTTCGAGTCTGAAGCTCGTGAAGGATGCGGGGGCGCACCGCGTCACTTTCCGGCGGATATTCCCGGCCATGCTGCGCCTGGCGGCGCTCGTGCTCATCGTGTTCTCTCTCGCGAGGCCGCAGACGGGGACCGGCGAAGAAAAATCCACGCGGGAAGTCGTGGACATCATTGTCTCGCTCGATATCTCGGGCAGCATGGCGACGCTCGATTTTCATCCGGATAACCGCCTGGTCGCCGCCAAACTCGAGGCCAAGCGCTTCATCGAGGGCCGGAAAAACGACCGCATCGGCCTCGTCGTCTTTGCGGGTCAGAGCTTCACGCAGAGCCCGCTGACCGTGGACCACCGTGCGGTGCTGACGCTTCTCGATAAAGTCCGGCTCGGCATGATCGAGGACGGAACGGCGATAGGCCTCGGCCTCGCGAATGCCGTGAACCGGTTGAAAAACTCGGAGGCAAAAAGCAAGGTCGTGGTGCTTCTCACCGACGGGGTGAACAATGCGGGAGAGATAGACCCGCTGACGGCCGCTGACCTCGCGAAGCAATTCGGCGTGCGCGTTTACACCATCGGCGTGGGACGCGAAGGCACTTCACTTTTGCCCATCCAGGACCCGATGTTCGGGACGCGGCTTCTCAAGGTCGAAACGCGCATCGATGAAAAAATGCTACAGAATATTTCCGCCAAGACCGGGGGGGCGTATTTCCGCGCGCAGGACGAACGCACCCTGAGAGAAATATTCAAACGGATAGACCAGCTCGAAAGAACCGAGGTCACGGTCGAAACGTACACGCATTACGAAGAGCGTTATTTTTGGTTTTTGTGGCCAGCGCTGCTGCTGGTCCTGCTCGAATTGTCATGGATCAACCTTGTGTTCATGAAGATCCCTTAAAATGGCCGAATGGGGCGCTTTTAAAAATCTGATATGGTTCTGGGCCGTGCCGGCCACCGCGGGACTTTTCCTGATCGCGTCGATGAGGAAAAAATCCGAGATGGCGCGTTTCGGCGACCCGCAGCTCATCGAGAAGCTGACCCTGTCGCTGGACCGGCGGAAGCGCCTTTTGAAAAGAGCGCTCTGGGTCACCGCCGTCGCGCTCATGGTCGTCGCGCTCGGGCAGCCGCATCTCCGTAAAAAGGAAACGCTGGTCGAACGCAAAGGCATCGACGTCATCATCGCGCTGGACGTGTCGCGGAGCATGCTGGCGAAAGACATTCCGCCGAACCGTCTCGAAAAGGCGAAGCTGGAGCTCGCGGCGCTGATCGATAAATTGAAAGGCGATCGCATCGGCATCGTGGCCTTTGCCGGCGAGGCCGTGATCCAATGCCCTCTGACGACGGACAAAGGCGCGGTGAAACTTTTTCTTTCGACGGCTAATCCGAACCTTATTCCCTATCAGGGCACGGCGATAGGCAAGGCGGTGCTCGTGTCGCTGGAGGCTTTTGCCGATAAGGAAAAAGAGCACAAGGCCATCGTCCTTCTCACGGACGGCGAGGACCATGAGGGCAATCCCTTGGAGGCTGCCCGCCGCGCCAAAGAACGGGGAGTGCGTATTTTCACCATCGGTTTCGGAACTCCGGACGGCAGCACCTTGCAGGAGGGCTCAGGTTCCTACAAAAAAGACCGCGCGGGACAAGTGGTGCTTTCCCGGTTGAACGAGGGACTGCTGAAGGAAATGGCAAGCGGCACCGGAGGCGTCTATTACCGCGCCTCGCGCGGTGAGCTCGAATTGGACGGTCTCATCCGGCATCTGCGTCAAATGGGGCAAAAAGGATTTACCAGCGACTGGATGGTCGAGTATGAAGAGAATTATCAGCCGTTCCTTTTAGCAGCGTTCCTGCTCCTTTTGATCGAGATGGCCCTATCCGAAGCAAAGGGACAAGGCGCGCGCCGCTTCGGGCGTTCCGCCGCGGCCCTGCTTTTTTGTTTCTTTTTTCTTTCCGGATTCCAGTTTTACGGCGACGTCAAGAACGAACAGGGCAACCGCTTGTATGAAAAAGGAAAAATAGAAAAAGCCAAGACCGCGTATCTCGAAGGCTTGAAGTCGAAGCCAGACTCCCCGGAGATCGCCTATAACCTTGGCAACACCTACTATAAGGAAGGCGCGTACGCGGAATCTCTGAAATCCTACAAAAAGGCTGCAGGAAACGGCCAAAACGCCGGCTGGCTGTCCAAGGCTTTTTACAATCTCGGGAACAGCCTCGTCCGTGCCAAGCAAGATGACAAGGCCAAGGAATTTTATAAACAGGCGCTGCGTTTAGATCCGAACGATCAGGATGCGAAGTACAATCTCGAGCTATTGATGAAAAAAGAGAAAGAACCGCAGAAAAAAGACCAGCAGAAGCAGGATCAAGAGAAGCAGCAGAACCAACAGGATCAAAAAGATCAGCAACAGAACCAGCAGGGTCAAGGAGGCGAGTCCGATCCTCAAAAAGAGAAGAGCGGCGATGATAAGTCGGAAGGTGGCGAAAATAAAGAAGACAAAGAGGGGCAGGACGCCGCCGATAAATCAGAAGGTGGCGAATCGTCGCAGGGGAAGAGCGAGGAAGAACAGTCTCAACAGGAAGAAAAAGAGCGCCAAGAAAAGGAACGTCAGGAACAGCAGCAGGCCGCAGCTGAACAGCAGCGCGCTGAGGAACAGCGCCGGCAGCAGGAAGAAAAGCGCCAAGACCAGCAGGGTTCCGGCGAGGAAGATGCCGAGTCGCCGAAGCCAAAAAGCCAGGCGGAGGCGCGCGCCGAGCAGATCCTGGAAGCCCTGGAAAACCAGGAAAAGCAGGCGCTTCGTTTTGAAAGCGGCACTAACAATCCGCGCAATCAGATCCGCAGAGTGGCGGAAAAGGACTGGTAAGGGTAAAATGATCGGAATGAGGAAAACCATTTTTTTTATGATCGTTTTTTCTTTGTTCACCGGCGTGGTGTGTGCCGAAGTCACCATCGAGACTTCAGTGAGCCGGTCGCGCGTTCCGGTGGGCGGGGAACTGACTCTCGACATCATCGTGAACAACGCCGACGGCCAGATCCTGCGTCCGACGATCTCATCCATCGAAGGTTTCAGCTCCTATTCGCAGGGCCATTCGCAGGAGTTGTCCATTATCAATGGGCGCAGCAGCTCACGCAGTATTTTTAGCTATACTCTCATCGCCAATTCTCCCGGACAGAAGACCATTGGCCCTTTTCGTCTGAACATCCATGGCAAAAATTACGAGGTTGCCGCCGTTCAGGTAGAAGTCACGCAGGGCGCCGCCGCGTCTCAGGGGTTCACCTCAGCGTTTTCCGGGCCCGTCACCGCGCCGCCGGTACGGGCACTTCCCAGCGGGAACCTGCGCGATCAGGATATTTTCGTGAAGGCGTGGGTGGACAAGGACGAGGTGTTGGTGAACGAACCCGTGATGCTCACTTATACGCTGTACACGAGGCTTTCGGCGACCTACAAGGGATTTGAAAAAGAGCCGGTGACCACCGGTTTCTGGATCGAGGACTTCCCGCCGGCCAAGACCATTCGTCGCACCGAGCAGATCCTGAACGGCGCGCGTTACGTGGTCGCGGAAGTGAGGAAGGTCGCACTTTTCCCGACAGAGGCGGGCGTGTTCACCGTGGACCCTGGTGTGCTGGCGGCCACCGTTGAAGTGCGTGATGAAGAAGCCTTCGACACTTTCTCTTCCGGAAATATTTTCGGTTATCGCCGGGCGTTTCCGCCGCCGTTCATGTCACAGATCGTGTCGAAAGCCCTGTCCACAGACCCCGTGACCATCGGCGTGAAAGTCCTGCCCGAAGCCGGGAAGCCGGCCAGTTTCACCGGCGCTGTCGGTCATTATGAGATACAGAGCACCGTCGATAAGACAGAGGTCGAAGAAGGCATCCCGGTCACGCTGCGTGTCCGTATCGCCGGCCAAGGCAACATCAACACCGTGAAGACGCCGGCACTTCCCAAAATGGAGGACTTCAAGGTCTATGAATCTTCTTCCTCGACGAATATTTCAAAGGAACGCCTGATCGTTGAGGGGGAAAAGATCACAGAAACCCTCATCGTGCCCAAAAGGACCGGCACTTTCACTATTCCGGCGCTGGCTTTCTCTTATTTTGATCCAAAGACGCGGTCGTATCAGGAGATCCGGACAGAGCCTCACACGCTCACGGTGACACCTGCGCCTCAGGGTCAGGACAGCCAGAGTGCATCGCCGGCTGCGGGAGTGAGCGCCGGGGTGGAGCCGGTAGAAAAAGAAGACGTGCCAATGGTCGCCAAAGACATCCGGTACATAGAGACCACGGACGATGGTAAAACGCTGCCGCCGGCCCTGCACCGGCATCCGCTCTACTGGACGATGAACTTTGTGCTTTTAGCGGCGTGGATCACGGCGCTTTGGGCGGCGGCCAAAAGGCGTGAAGGCGTAAGGGACACGAAAGGGCTCCGCTTCAGGCGCTCGCATGCACTCGCTAAAAACCGCCTGCGTTCCTCGGCGCGTCTCATGAAAGAGGGAAAAATCGACGAATTTTACGCCGAGATCTCCAAGACGGCGCATCACTACTTTTCCGGAAAACTAGACCTGCCGCTGCAAACGGTTTCGGCGGAGGCCATCGAACGAAGGGTCGGCAATGAGCTTGCGCCCGAGCTTTACGATCAGATCCGCACGCTTTTCGATGAACTCGCCGTCAGCCGTTTTGGAAAGGCCGAGCGCTCTCATCAAGACATGAAACGCGTCTACGACCTAGCCGACCGCACCCTCACATCGTTTGAAAGGGTAAAATTGAAATGAGAAAATTTGTTATGCTCACTGTACTATTTTTTTCTGCACTATCGCCGTGTCAGGCGGCCGAGCAGACTCCGCCCAGTTTTTCGGAGGCGAACGCCAAGTACAAGGCGGGTGATTTCAAAGCTGCCGCCCAAATGTACGAGGCGCTGATAGAGTCCGGCCAAAACACGGGCACCGTGTACTACAACCTCGGGAACGCGGATTTCCGTCTCGGCAAAAAAGGCGAGGCGCTCATCGCTTACGAACGCGCCAAACGCATCCGACCGCGCGATGAAACCGTGAGATGGAATCTGAGCATTCTGAAAAGCGTTCTGCCAGACAAGCTCGAGCCGTCCGGCCGTATCCCCATGGTGGCCCGGGTGGACGAGGGTCTGGACCGGATAAGCCTGTATGAAATGACTCTCGCCTTGTCGGTGCTTATTTTTATTCTCGCGATGCTCGCCGTTCTGAATCTTTTCATCCAGCCCGACAAACGCTGGACGAGGCCGCTTCGACGCCTTGTATTCACCGCGCTTCTTCTGGTGTCGGCCGCTTTTGCCTGGAAGTGGAACGCCGTGAAAGACGCGCGTGTGGTCGTGCTCGACAGGGAAGTGTATGCGCGTTATGGCCCGTCGGAAACGGAGACTAAGGCTTTTCTCGTGCATGAGGGAGCCGAGGGCCGGGTTTTGGACGACTCCAAGGAGTGGTTTTACATCGCACTCCCGAACCATAACAGCGGCTGGATCCCCAGATCGTCGTGCGAGGTCATCTGAAAAAGGCAGCGGCAAAACGCGCGGTGTTGATCGTCGGGCACGGGAGCCGTGTCGGCGGTTTCGCGCGGCCCATGAAGGATCTCGCGCGTGATCTAGCCCATGAGGGCGTCTACTCCACGGTGATCTGTGCCTACCTTGAGATCGCTCGGCCGACGATCGAAGAAGGATTGCAGACGCTGGTTGGGAAAGGTGCGCGCGACATCCTGATCCTTCCTTATTTTCTCCTCACCGGCAGGCACGTGACGCAGGACCTACCGCGCCTGGTCTCCGACGCGAATCGCCGCCTCCGCGGCCGTGTGAACATCACGCTTTGCCCTTATCTGGGGTACGATCGAGGCATTCTTTCCACGGCAAAAAAAAGGTTGCGCGCACGCACATGACATCCGGAAAAGACAGGCCCGTTTTTCCCTGCGGGGTCGCGCTGATACGCCGCGGCCGTGAATTTCTGATCACTCAGAGAAAAGAAAAAGATAGCTTCGGTTCGTTCTGGGAGTTCCCTGGGGGTGGCAAAGACGAAGGCGAGACTTTCGAGGAATGCGTGCGCCGCGAGATCAAAGAAGAAGTGGGCATCGACATCGCCGTCGGAAAAAAATACATGGAGATCCGCCGCGCGCACGGTCGGAAAATGATCTGGCTGAATTTCTTCCTCTGCTCGCATATCGGAGGGGAGCCGCAGCCGATCGAGTGCCAAAAGCTCGTGTGGGCGGACGTCGATACGCTGAAAAACTACAAGTTCCCTCCGGCCAATCAGCGCGTGATCGCGCGTCTGACCAAGGATTATTCCTAATATGCCGAGATCCCGCATCGTGGCATTGGATCTCGGCACCACTGGCAACCGGGTCATCGCGTTCGACTCGGAGCAGCGCATCGCCGCCTCTGGCTACAAAGAATTCCCGCAGATATTCCCTCGGCCCGGCTGGGTCGAGCATGACGGCGAAGCCATATGGAAAAGCGCGCGGGTCCTTCTCGACAAAGTTCTCACGTCCGTACGTGAAAAAAACGTCGCCGCTATCGGCATCACGAATCAGCGCGAGACCGTGCTCATCTGGGACAGGCGTACCGGCCGGCCGATCCATAACGCCATCGTTTGGCAGTGCCGCCGCACCGCGGAGACCTGCCGCGATCTGGCTCGCCGCGGCGCATCCCCGTTGGTCCGCAGAAAAACGGGTTTGGTGATAGACGCTTATTTCAGCGCGACGAAGATCGCCTGGCTCTTGGACCACGTCCCCGGGGCAAGGCGCAGAGCCGAGCGCGGAGAACTTTTAGCGGGAACCATCGATACCTGGATCGTGTGGAAGCTCACCGGCGGCCGCTCCCACGTGACGGACACATCCAACGCCTCGCGCACTCTACTTTTCGATCTCGAGACAAAGAGCTGGGACGAAGGGCTTTGCCGTTTGTTCCGCGTGCCGCGCGCTTTGCTTCCAAAGATCGTTCCCTCGAGCGCCAATAACGGGATGTTTTATCACGGGATCCCCATCACCGGCATCGTCGGCGACCAGCAGGGCGCATTGTTCGGTCAGGGTTGTTTCAAGCCGGGCCTTCTCAAGAACACCTACGGCACCGGGCTTTTTGCCATGGAAAACACCGGCACGAAGCGGCGTTTTTCAAAGAATCTTTTGACCACGGTCGCATGGTCGCTGGAGACGCTCGACAAAACCGAGTATGCTCTCGAAGGCAGTGTGTTCATCGGCGGGGCGGCCGTCCAGTGGCTGCGCGACAATCTGCGTTTGTTCAAAAAAGCCGGTGACACCGAGGCACTGGCAAAGAAGCTGTCCTCGAATGAAGGGGTTTATTTCGTTCCGGCACTGGTCGGACTCGGCGCCCCTTATTGGGATCCTCGCGCCCGGGGGACTATTCTGGGTCTCACGCGGGGGACGACACGGGCGCATCTGGCGCGCGCGGCGCTGGAGGCTATGGCCTATCAGACGCGCGACATCCTGGAGCTCATGGCGCGAGGCGCCAAAACGGATCTGAAAAAACTCATGGTGGACGGCAAGGCTAGCCAAAACGATCTTCTCATGCAGTTCCAGGCGGACCTTCTCGGTATCCCGGTGGAGAGACCAAAAGTCCTGGAGACGACGGCGCTGGGCGCCGCGGGTCTAGCCGGCATCGCCGTGGGTTTCTGGAGAAGCAAAGAGCATTTTGCGCGTTCCAGACGCGTCGACAAGCGTTTTTTTCCAAGGCACGCGTCCGATCGTGAGCGCATGTATGCCAAGTGGAAACAAGCTGTTGCCCGCTCACGGGTCTGGGCTGATTGATCCCATGGACCCAAAAGAGTACGCCAATATGTTTGCGCTCGAGGGTCAGCATTGGTGGTATGTCACGCTGCATGAGCTTGTCGAGGCCTATGTGCGGGAGCTGGCCTCGGGTCGCAAGCTGGAGATCTTTGACGCCGGCTGTGGCACCGGCGGCCTCCTCGAAAGACTGAAAAAATACGGAGCAGTGAGCGGTCTCGATATGTCGGTAGACGCCGTCGCCTTTTGCCGCCGAAGAGGCTTGTCCGGCGTCTCACTCGGCAGCCTAGACGACTGGCAGCCAGCTTCCTCATCCTTGGACGTGATCACCTGCATCGATGTCCTGTATCACGAGCGGATACTCGATGAGCTGACGGTTCTGGAAAAATTCAGCGCCGCGTTAAAACCTGGGGGCCGCTTGATCCTCCAGGTTCCGGCATTCCCGTTTTTGCACCGGAGGCACGATGTTTTCGTGCAGGGGAAAAAACGCTATCGGAAAAAGCGTTTTGAAGCCATGCTCGAACAGGCAGGGTTCAGGTGCCGGATGTCGAGCTACCGCGTGTTCGCCGGTTTTTTCGCGGCGCTGGCGATCAAAATGGTTGAACGGTTGAGCAGCGTGAAGTTCTCTTCAGACCTGTGTCCGGTGCCGACAGTGCTCAACCGGGCACTTTTATTCGTGGGCCGACTGGACAACGGATTTGTCCGCTCGGGCATCCCGCTTCCTCTGGGCAGCTCACTTTTCGTCGTCGCCGAAAAAACCCGCTAAGCGCTTGAGAAATCGCCCGCCAAAGGCTACAATGAAGTTTTCCGAAGGGGATCCCATGCACACAAAGACAAAGACCAAAAGAAAACGCGCGGACTGGGACGAGTATTTCATGAACATCGCCAAGGTCATCGCCAGCCGCTCCACCTGCGATCGCAAGTTCGTCGGGTCCGTGATCGTGCAGGACAAGACCATCCTTTCCACGGGTTACAACGGCAGTATCCGCAAGCTCGAGCACTGTGATGATAGAGGTCATATGATGGAAAACGACCACTGCGTCGCGACCATCCATGCCGAGGCCAACGCCATCATCCAGGCCGCGAAAAACGGTGTCCGCATCGATGGCGGGACTGTCTATACGACGGCGAGTCCCTGCTGGCAATGTTTCAAACTCATCGCTAATTCCGGCATACGGCGCATCTGCTACGGAGAGTTTTATCGTGACAAACGGATATTCGATATCGCGAAAAAGCTGAAGATACAGCTCGTGAAACTGGATGTGGAAGAGGCGCGCCGGCATGCCGAGGCGGACTTGAGAGGGGAAATGCGGGCCAATGGCAAAGGTTGACCCCGACCTCTATCTCAAGCAGATGGAGATCGGACCGATGGAGAACTTCGTGTATCTCGTCGGTTCCAGGGAGACGCGCGAGGTGTTCGTCGTCGATCCCGCCTGGCAGGCGGACACGATCCTGAGGGTCGCCAAAGAGGAAGACCTGAACATCAAAGGGGTCCTGGTCAGCCATTACCATTTTGACCATACCAACGGCATCGAAGAGCTTCTCGAGAGCGCCGACGTCCCCGTGTACGTGAACAAAAAAGACGCGCCGTATCTGGGTTTCAGCTCGGACAACGTGAAGATGGTGGGCGATAATGAGTCGCTGAAGGTCGGGAATATCGATATCCGCTGCATTCATTCACCGGGGCACACTCCGGGGTCGCAGTGTTTTCATGTCCGCGACCGCCTGATCTCGGGCGACACGCTTTTCATCAACGCCTGCGGCCGCTGCGATCTGCCCGGCGGCGATGCCAAGGAAATGTACACCACGCTCACGCAGAAACTCATGAAGTTCGACGATTCGACGGTGCTGTGTCCCGGCCACAATTACGCCGAGAAACCGACGGCGACGATGGGGGAGCAAAAAAAGACCAATCCCTACCTTCTCTGTGACTCGTTGGAAAATTTTCTAAGATTCCGCACCGGGGTAGCCGAGATCCGTTGAAAAAGACGGTTGACGACCCACGGCTTAACGGGTAAACTCTCAACTTCTATGCCAAATTCAGCCCCCATTTCGAATCCTACCGCTAAAAAAGTTGACTGGGACGCGCTTTCGAAGACCGCGCTGGCCATACGGCGCGACATCATCAAGATGCTCGGCATCGCGGGATCAGGTCACCCGGGCGGTTCTTTGTCCGTCACGGATATTTTGACAGTCCTCTATTTTCACACCCTGAAGCATGATCCAAAAAACCCCAAATGGCCGGACCGCGACAGGCTGATATTTAGCAAAGGCCATGGCTGCCCCGCGCTTTACTGCGCGCTCGCTTATTCCGGATACTTCGACAAGAAAATGCTTCTGACCTTGCGCCAGCTGGGCAGTCCTCTGCAGGGGCATCCCGACATGAGGCGTCTGCCAGGTGTTGAGGCCTCGACGGGGTCGCTGGGCCAAGGGCTTTCGATAGCGGCCGGATGCGCGCTGGCCGCCAAGCTCGACAAAAAAAGTTATCATTCCTACGCCGTCATCAGCGACGGCGAGATGAACGAAGGACAGATCTGGGAGGCGGCGGCGTTCGCGTCTTTCCAAAAATTGCCGGGCCTGGTCGCCATCCTTGATTACAACAAATACCAGCTGAGCGGCGCGACAAAAGACATACTCGACATGGAGCCCGTGGCCGACAAATGGCGCAGTTTCGGATGGCAGCTTCGTGAGATCGACGGCCACTCGCACAAAGAGATCTTCGACGCGCTCGAATGGGCGCGCTCAGCGTCGCAGGCGGGCCCGTGCATCGTCATCGCCCATACGGTGAAGGGAAAAGGCGTGTCGTTCATGGAAAATAACAATCATTTTCACGGCGTCGCCCCGACCAAAGACGAGACCGCGCGGGCCTTGCGCGAGCTCGGAGAAGCGGAGTCCGAGATCCAGCGCATCACGGGAATGATCCATGGATAGAAAACTAGGTGCGGCCACGCGCGACGCCTACGGCAAGGCGTTGGTGGAGCTCGGGAAAGAAAAGCCGGAAGTCGTGGTCCTGGATGCGGACCTCTCGAAATCCACGCGCACCGAGATGTTCGGCAAGGCGTTCCCCGATAGGTTCATTGACATCGGGATACAGGAAGCCAATCTCGTCGGGATCGCGGTGGGCTTGGCGTCCTGCGGCAAGATCCCCTTCATCAGTTCTTTTGCGTGTTTTCTTATGTGCAAGGGATACGAGCAGTTGCGTATGGGGGTCGCGTTTTCCGAGCTCAACGTGAAGATCGTCACTTCGCATGGCGGCATCAGCGTAGGGGAGGATGGCGCCTCCCAACAGTCCGTGGAGGACTTTGCGCTCGCGATGGCGCTTCCAAAATTCACGGTGATCTCTCCCTCAGACGAGTTTTCCGCCAAGGCGCTGATCAAAAAAGCGGCCTATCACAAGGGCCCTGTCTACGTCCGCACAGGGCGATCCAAGGCGCCAGTCATTTACGATGACAAAATGAATTTCGACATCGGTAAAGGGGTGCGTCTCAGAGAAGGCCGTGATATCACACTGATCGCAACTGGGCTTTTGGTTTTTGAGGCGCTTGAGGCCGCCGAAATGCTCGCCAAAAAAGGCGTGCAGGCGTCCGTCATCGACATTCACACACTGAAACCTTTGGATACGGCGCTTCTCGCCGAAGAGGCCAAAAAAACGCGCGCGTTCGTCGTGGCCGAAGAACATCTAGTTGCCGGCGGTCTCGGTAGCGCCGTGTCGCAGTGGGCCGCCGGGGCGTTCCCACTGCCGGTGGAGTTCGTGGGCATCGAGGACACCTACGCCGAATCCGGAAAACCCGAAGAACTGTTCGAAAAATACGGCCTCACCTCCGCCCGCATCGCCGCCGCCGCCGAAAAGGCGCTTTCCCGTAAGGGCCGATAAACCCTTCGCTTTGACTTCACCTTCACCGGTGTTAGAATTGGTGCACCGGGGTGTAGCTCATCCGCCACTAGAGCGCCGGCGGATTTCGCTAAATTTAACATCATTACGGGGTGTAGCTCAGCTTGGCTAGAGCGCTTGCTTTGGGAGCAAGAAGTCAGAGGTTCAAATCCTCTCACCCCGATTTTAACCCATGGTGCTGTGATTGAGGTTCCCCGCCAGAGGCGGGTCCGCCTGCGGCGGAAAATCCTCTCACCCCGAAAAATTCATGCAGCGTTTTAAAAACACTCTCTCAGAACTTACGCATTACTACGGCCTCGACGTAAGGTCTCTGGCGCTTATGCGCGTCTGTCTTGCCCTCATTCTTCTCGTCGATATCCGCATCCGTTTCGAAGATCTTCGAGCTTTTTACGCCGACTGGGGAGTGATGCCCAGGTCGTTCCTGATCGAAGAAGTCGTGAGCCCCTTCAAGCTCTCGTTCCATCTCATGAACGGTTTCGGGCTGTTCCAGGGTTTCTTGATGGCGCTGGCATTCGTGATCGCGCTGGCACTTCTCATGGGTTACCGCACGCGTCTGGCAACCGCGCTTTCGTGGGTGTTCCTCTGTTCTCTGCAGGCCCGTAATCCCCAGATACTCCAGGCGGGAGACGGTCTCATCCGCTTGACGCTTTTTTGGTCGATGTTCCTTCCTCTCGGCGCCGCCTGGTCCGTGGACCGCGCGTTGGACTCTTCCGGGAAGGAGGCGCCTAAGAAAGTATTTTCAGGCGGCTCCGTGGCGCTTCTTGCCCAATTTTGCATGCTCTACTTTTTCACCGCTGCGTTGAAAAACGGTCCCCAATGGACGCTCGAAGGGACAGCCGTTTATTACTCGCTTCAGCTCGAGAAGTTCCAGAGGCCCTTTGGCCAGTTTCTCCTCCATTTTCCAGCGCTGCCTCAGATCCTCACCCCGCTGGTTCTTTGGTTCGAGCGCCTGGGCCCTTTTTTGATATTGATGCCGCTGGGCATCGGTGTGGTCCGCACGATCGGGGTGCTACTTTTTGTTGTTTTGCACATAGGAATGGGCTCGGGGCTTCACCTGGGCCCATTCCCGTTCATCGGGGCAACGACGGCGCTCGTTTTTCTCCCGTCCGAGTTCTGGGACCGGGTGTTACCGCGTCTGCGGCCACGGGGCGCGGCCGGGTTGAGGGTGTATTATGACGGCGACTGCGGCTTCTGCAAGAAGTCGGCACTGTTGATCAAAACATTTTTTCTCGCATCCGACACGCCGGTTTTGCCGGCACAGTCGGTTCCCGAGATCGAAAAGGAGATGCGCGGGCACAATTCATGGGTGGTACGCGACGCGGAGAAAAAAAGTCATTACAAATTCGACGCGTTCCTCGCGATCGTTTCGGCGTCACCGCTGGGCTGGCCCCTGGCGCGGGTGCTCGCGTGGAGACCGTTCCACTTTTTTGGCACACGCATTTATGAAGCCATCGCCTGCCGCCGGGCGCTCGCTTCGCATTTTTTACCGCTACCATCCTTCCGACCTTTGGAAACGGCGCTCCCACGCTGGGCGAGCGCCGTAGCGTTGTTCCTCGTGAGCTCGGCACTTGTTTGGAACCTAAGCGGTCTTGGGTTTTTCAAGATCCCCAAACCGGCCAGAATACCGGTACGACTGCTTTGTTTGGACCAAAGATGGGGCATGTTTGCCCCGTCACCGGAATCGGATGGGGGGTGGCATATTTTCTATGCGAGGTCGAGAAATGGGGATGAGATAGATCTGCTCCGCGGGGGAAGGCCTCTGGATATGAGAAAACCGGCGGATCCCGCCTCCCTGTATAAGAATGAAAGATGGCGAAAGTATCTTGAGAATATCTCGCAACCTACCAACGTCGAGGCCCGTCCGTATCTCGGACACTATCTCTGTCTGGAATGGAACCGGAAACAAAAAGACACGGCCCGAAAAATAGAACGAGTAGAGATCTATTGGATGAAAGAGCCAAGCCCGCCGCCTGGTTCGGCGGATCCGGAGCCGAAAAAAGTGCTTTTGTGGGGCGAGGACTGTCCGAACCGCACGAAATGATATAATCACCCCAAGTCCCCGTAGCTCTCCGCTAAAAAGCGCAGCGGACCCGCCTCTGGCGGGAGTACCTTCGCTACGGGAAATGTATAAAAATTTGTCCCCGTAGCTCAGTTGGATAGAGCAACGGTTTTCTAAACCGTTGGCCGCGTGTTCGAATCACGCCGGGGACACCATTTCTTAGTATCGAACGAAGTGCTACCAGCGGGGGCGTCGGGGTTCACGGCGCCCTCGCGTGCCATCCCTACCGAGGAAGATAGCCTGCTTTGAAGCCCGAGAGCAATACCTGATGTCGTCCTATCTTCAATATTAATAAGCACTTCCACTTTTTCCCTTGAGAAGAGGATTTTTTGAATTGTTTTTTTTGAGGCGAGATTTTTTTCCACATGAGTCCCATATTTGTAATCATATGCGTACCTTTGAAGCACATGTATTATCGTGTCCACCATTTTTTTCTCCGATTTTTCCGAGAGTTCGTATCCGGTAATGGGTAGTGATTCTCGGAACATTTTGAAGACCATTGACTCAAGATAAGGCCTATCTTTTGAGATCCGCTCCAGATTTTCAAAGATAAAATCTTCCAGTTTTTCCGTATTTACTTGCTTGATCGAGCACGCATTTTTTCCACACTTAACGACGCTCACACAGCGGTAATAGTAATAGCGCCTTTTCTCTTTGCAGGTGAATGAGTTGGTCATACCGGATTTACATTCGGAGCATTTGAC
>CAZTBX010000043.1:0-2402 GCA_964612035.1 uncultured Planctomycetia bacterium | reverse complement strand
TTCAGTTTGTACACTTCCTCGGCGGTGTAGGGCCTGACGACGCCTTTCCAGCGTGGGGAAGTTTTCCACTCGGCGGTCAGCGCTTCGACGAACTTCTTTTTTTCCATTTTGTCTCCTTCGTTAATCTAGCTGCTCATACGCTACGAGTGTAAGGAACTCCGGACAATCCGAGCGTGTCATCATGTCCTCAAAAATTTTCGCGGCTTCAGGAAAGCGCCCGCCCGGCGGCATTTTCGCCAGCTCTTCTTTCAGCACCGCTTTCACAAGGGCTTGGTCGACCGCGCGGCCGTCTTTCAGCCTCGCGCCATGCCGCACCCATTGCCACACCTGGATGCGGGAGATCTCGGCTGTCGCCGCGTCTTCCATGAGATTGTAAAGCGGGACGCAGCCGACGCCACGAAGCCAGGCCTCGAGGTAAAGCACACCCACGTTGATGTTCGTGCGAAGCCCCGCCTCGGTGATGTCCCCGGCGGGCACGGCCAAAAGGTCTTTGGCCGTCACTTTCACGTCATCGCGTTTCACGGCCAGTTGATTCCGGCCGCTGGCATGCTGGTCGAAGATGTCCATCGCCAGCTTCACGAGGTCGGGATGCGCCACCCAGGTGCCATCGTGGCCGGCCTTCACCTCGCGTAGCTTGTCCTGCCTCACTTTGTCGAGCGCCTGTTCATTTTTGACGGGATCGTTCTTGATCGGGATCTGCGCGGCCATGCCGCCCATGGCATGCGCGCCGCGGCGATGGCAGGTCTTGATGACAAGCTCGGTGTAACTTTTTAGAAAAGGCTTGTCCATGGTCACGGAGGCGCGGTCTGGGAGCACGAAGTCGGGGCGGTCCTTGAATTTTTTGATGAAACTGAAAATGTAATCCCATCGCCCGCAGTTCAAGCCCGAGCTGTGCTCTTTCAGCTCGTACAGGATCTCGTCCATCTCGAACGCGCCGAGGATGGTCTCGATGAGCACCGTGGCCTTCACGCTGCCATGCGTGATGCCCAGTTTTTTTTCCGAAAAAGTGAAGACATCGTTCCAAAGACGCGCCTCGAGATGACTCTCAAGTTTAGGAACATAAAAATAAGGGCCGGTGCCGCGGCCAAGAAGTTCTTTCGCGTTGTGGAAAAAAAAGAGACCAAAATCAAAAAGTGAGGCGGAAATGGGCCGGCCCTCGACCTTGAAATGTTTTTCCACGAGATGCCAGCCGCGCGGCCGTACGAGAAGGACGGCGGTTTTTTCTTTCAAGGCATATTTTTTGCCCTCGGGGCTCGTGAACTCGATACGGCGACGCACGGCATCCATGAGATTGCGCTGGCCGCTCAGGTTATTGGTCCAGGTGGGGGAATTGGAATCCTCAAAGTCGGCCATGTACACGTCGGCGCCGGAGTTGAGGCCGTTGATGATCATTTTTCTGTCGACGGGCCCGGTGATCTCGACTTTGCGCCGCTCGAGATCTTTGGGAACAGGGGAGATGCGCCAGTCGCTTTCGCGGATGCTGCGTGTTTCGGACAGGAAGTCCGGCATTTGCCCGGCGTCTATGTCCGCCTGGCGCTTCTTTCTTTTCTCGAGCAGCTGAGAACGTGTGGGTTCAAATTTCTGGGAAAGCTCATTTAGAAATTCAATGGCTTGGGGGGTTAAAACATCGTTGAAATTGTCCACGGAAGCCATATTTTTACTATAGCATGGATTGTTCTGTATGGCGAACGGGTCCTGCCGGCGGACAGCCCCATCGGTGCTCGCTAGCAATTCCCGAGCAGACGAACACTTTCGTCTGCTCGGCACTAGCTCCGCTGCCGATGGGGCGCCCCGATCCGCCGTCACCCGTTCGCTAGACCAAGGCGCAGACTAGTATTAATCTAGCCAGCGGGTGGCGACGCGTTGTTCGAGAGCGACGTTGACGAGGCGAGCGCCACGGAACACTGGTTTCGAACACCGCGAGCCGAGTCATCGAGTCTGATTTTCCTCGGTGGGTAAAATCAGACGGTCGATCGAGAACAATGCGAGACACCCGCTGGCTATGATTTATGGTAAACTTCCAGCATGAGACGACTGTCTCGACCTTCCTTATATAAGGCCATTCCTTTTATAGCTATTTTTATTCTGATCTCCATCCCGGTATCGGCGGACACGATCTACTTCAAGGATGGCCGCGTGTGGACAGGGCTTATCCAGGGGGAGGATGCGGAGCTCATCGAGCTGGACCTCGGTTTCGATATGGCACGACTTGAAAAAGACAAGATAGCACGCGTTCAGCGCTCGAGCGGCAAAGAGTCACAGGCGTTGCGTCAAAAATTGGACCAAAAAAAGAAGGATTCTGAGAAAAAGCTGGCACGCCGCGCCTCTGTTCCCACGACGGTGAGGCTTTATGAGGACGGCAACGGCCACTGGTTCGTGAAGGCGAGGCTGAACGGGCGATA
>CAZTBX010000042.1:0-25534 GCA_964612035.1 uncultured Planctomycetia bacterium | reverse complement strand
GTTTTTGTTCGAGGGTATTGCGCGAGAACCCGATCGAAAGCCGCGTGGATCCGGCATTCACGGTGCTCGGAGAAGGGGAGTCGGAACTCCTGGCGGAGAAAGTGCTCGATGCGCTTTTTGAAGAAGAATCCGCGAACGACGCCTGGATTTCGATGCTCTGCGATTACGATGAGGAGCCGGTGCGCGAGGCGATCACGGCCTTTTACGACCGTTACCGCGCTTCGGGCGCGGAGACGGCTTTATCCAAACTGCGTTCGGACGATGTCGAACGCCGGACGGCCGCGAGCCGTATGCGCCTAGCCCTGAAACGGCTCGATGAGGGTTTTGAAGGAAAAGAGCTGACCCAGGCCGAGCAGGCGCTACGGGACGCGGGCCGGCGTTGTCTCGAGCTTGCGGGACTGGGGCTTTCAGGGTGGCCCCAGGTGCAGGCGCTTTCCAGTCTGCAGGAGAGCGGACTGCATAGACGCCACCGCGCGCACGCGGCGGCCGTCGACGAGGCGAAGGTATCTCTCGAGCGCTGGATATCGATTGAGATCGAGACGCTCGCGGAACCGCTGAAAAAAGAGTTCCGCCGCCTGTTCGCGCGCTTCAAAGAGCGCTACGAACAGGAAAAGCGCCAACGCGCCGCCTGCGACTTCGAGGACCTTCTGCTCATGACGCAGGACCTCCTGGCGGGCGACGACACGGCAAGCCGCAAAGTGCGCGGCCATTATCGAGAGCTGTTCAAAATGATACTCGTCGATGAGGTGCAGGACACGAACCCTTTGCAGTATCGCCTCATCGATCTCCTGAGATCCGAAGGAAATCTCTTCATGGTCGGCGACGCCCAGCAATCCATTTACGGTTTCCGGCACGCCGAACCGGAAATTTTCACCGGATTTCTCGAGGGGAAGTCCGGAAAAACGCAAAACATCATGCTCAGGGAAAATTTCCGCTCGCGGCCGGACATCCTTTCTTTCGTGAACGCATTCTTTGCCCGTCGCGGCCGGCCTTTCCAGTCTCTTTTACCGAAAAAAGTTTTCTCGCTCGACAAGCCATTCTCCGTCGAGCTCGCCTGCATTGTGCGTGATGACGAAAACAGCTCCGACCTCGCCTCCGCGCGCGTGAAAGAAGCCGCACTCCTGGCTTCGCGGCTGCGTGAAATGCTGGATGCCGGATTCCAGGTGGAAGGAGAGGATGGTCGACCGCGTGCCTTGCGCCACCGAGACATCGCCATTCTGTTCAGGGGCATGACGAACGCCTACCTTTACGAAAAAGAGCTGGCCGAGCGGTGCATCCCCTGCGTGGTCGCCAAAGGGCGCACTTTTTATTCGAGACCCGAGGTCATGGATGTGCTCAATTTTCTAAGGATACTCGAAAACCCCCAGGACGATATCGCGCTTGCCGCCGTGCTTCGCTCGCCGATGGTGCAGGCAAGCGACGACGCGCTTTTCTGGCTGGCCCGCGCGGCCAAGTCGGAAGATCCCGACGCGCCTCTGGCCGCGGCGTTGAAAGAGTTGTCCAAGGTCCCCGAACTTTCCAAAGAGGACGGGGAAAGGCTCGGCCAGTTCAACGCGCTCTACGGGAATTTCTCGAAGAATAAAAATCGAATAAGGCTTTCCGCGATGATGCACCAGATACTCGCCGACACCGATTACGAGGCCAAGGCGCTTGCCAGGTCCGACGGACGCCAGCGGCAGGCGAATCTACTGAAGCTTTTGGACATGGCCGAGCGTATGGAAGAAAAAGGTGTCATCGCGCTTGAAGATTTTATCGGTCTCCTGAAAAACCTTTCCGAGCGCGAGAGCACAGAGCCTGAGGCCAAGGTGCCAGGCGAACCCGAGGACGCCGTTCTTATTTCCACGATCCACGGGGTCAAGGGTCTGGAATTCCCCTGCGTGGTGATCGCCGACATGGGCGGAGCCACCAAAAGGAATCAACGCAGCCATTTTCTCTTCGAGGACGCTCTCGGTTTCGGCCTTCGCATCAAAAACCCTGTTTCACGGAAATGGATGGCCGATGCGCTGCACGGCCGTATCCGTGAAGCAATGGACGCGAAAGAAAGGGCCGAAGAAGAAAGGCTTTTGTATGTCGCGATGACGCGCGCCAAAGAAC
The DNA here is from genome assembly GCA_964612035.1 of uncultured Planctomycetia bacterium. GTDB lineage: Bacteria > Omnitrophota > Gorgyraeia > 2-02-FULL-51-18 > 2-02-FULL-51-18 > CAZTBX01. Next base: position 23,440 of record CAZTBX010000042.1, on the reverse strand, counting down.
ATCTGATACTGGCGGGGAGCCTGAGACCTGATCCCGGCAAGAAGTCCGGGGATGAGCCCTGGATGAGCGTCGTCTGCCGCAGCATCGGCTTCAGCGGTGCGGAAGAGGACATCGATGTCGAGGGAGTGAGGGTGAAAGTAACACGCGTTTCCGCAAAGCCGCCGTCAGCGCCTATTCTTCCAGATGCCGGCAGAACGGATCCGGGTGCCGCTGAACTTTTAGCGAACCTTGAGGCGCGCCTCCGGCCTGTCACGAAGCCCTACCATGAAACCGAAGATAGGACGGTGACGGCCATCGTGTCGCTCGGCAACCCTCGGAGGGTTTTCCCGGATGGGAAAAAGGCGGAGCGCGAGACCCAAGAGGAGGAAGCCGCGCTCGCGGCCAACGAATACGGAACGCTTTATCACCGCTGGATGGAGGCGATGGTGCTAAAACGAGGCAAGCCCGGCGCTTCTTTTATCTCGAAGATCACGCAAGGCCTGAGCGCCTCCGAAAAAAAAGACATGGCGCTCGGCGTGCAGCGATTTTGGAACGGCCCTTGGGGAGCGGCGGTGAAGAAGGCGTCGAAGTGCTACGCGGAACTGCCGTTCATCTACCGCACGCGGCAGGGCATCCTGAAAGGGCAGATAGACCTCGTTTTCAAGAGCGCTTCGGGAGAGTGGGTGGTGCTGGACTACAAAACGCACCGCATTGCCGCGGATGCCCTTCCCGAGACGGCCGCGGCGTATGAGCTGCAGATCGGTCTCTACGCGCTGGTGTTCCGACGCTTGTACGGCGAAGCGCCCGCGCGGGGCGTGCTTTATTTTTCTTCGCTGGACCGCTCCCAGGAATTCCGGTACACGGCGGAAGATTTTGACAAAATAGAGGCAAAACTCGACTTGCTTTTCGGAATCGATTTTGTGAAAATAAGCCCCTCAACAATAACAACAAGGTAAAGGAGAAGCCATGGCTAAATTAGTGACCTCGAAAAGAGGCAGCGTCAGATCGCCCAAGACCGAACAAAGCGTGCAAGAACAGATCCAGCGTCTTGCCTATCAATTTTTCGTTGAGCGCGGTTATCAACACGGTCATCACGCTGAAGACTGGCTGAGAGCCGAGGCCAAACTCCGCCGCTCTATTTGAGCGTCTGGAGTCTCATCGCGCTTCGTCTGGTGCTCGCCGCTTCGGCGGCGGCGCTTGGCGCGGCGATAGCCGTCAGCTTCAAGCGCATCCACCATCTCGGCCTCTGCCTATTGATCTCTTTTGCGGCCGGGGGGCTTTTGGCCGTGGCGCTTTTCGACATCCTGCCCGAATCGATAGAGCTCATCGGCCTCGTGCGCGCCGTCGTGAGCTTTGCTTCCGGTTATCTCCTTTTTTTCATCATCAGCCGCTACGTTTCTCACATCTGCCCGGCCTGTTCGGCCACGCACACCGAGCTCGACTTCAAGGCGGTGACCCTCGCGATGATCGCGGCACTCTCGGTGCACAGTTTCATGGACGGCCTCGCGATCTACAGCGGGACGGTGTCCGAGACAAAAACGGGTTTTCTCATTTTACTGGCCGTGGTGTATCACAAGATCCCCGAAGGCATGGCTCTTTCGCTCATCGCCATGGAGTCCAAGATCAGCCGCCGCCGGGCGTTTCTCCTCAGTGTGTCCGTCGAGTCGGTCACCACATTGGCCGGGGGCATGGTCGGGTATTGGCTGATCACGCCCGTTTCGAGTGGCCTGCAGGGATACGTGCTCGGGCATGTCGCCGGTGCTTTTGTTTTCCTCGTCATACACGCTTTGCTGAGCGAAGTATTCAAACACCATCCGTGGTACACGCTGTCGGCCGCGCTCGGCGGGGCGCTTTCCATCTTTCTCGTCAGCGGCTTCGTACACTAAACCGCTTCTTTTAGGTTTCTCGAAAGAGTGGAAAGGTTATCAAGGTAGGAAAGTCATGCCGAAGGTGGGAGTCGAACCCACAACCTCGTAAGAGGATCGGTTTTTGAGACCGACGCGTATGCCAGTTCCGCCACTTCGGCTAGAAAAAACGTGGACCTGAGCGGGATCGAACCGCTGGCCTCCTCAATGCCATTGAGGCGCTCTACCAGCTGAGCTACAGGCCCTAAGATGTATCTTCGACTGGAAATCGGAAAAACCAATATAACAAATTTCCCCTGGGCTGTCACTCTCAGGGCGATACTTGTGATCCTTGCCCGTGCTCCACGCTCACGGTAGAATGCCTGCATGCCTGAAGCCTTATATCCTTTTTCATCCATAGAACCCAAGTGGCAGACCCATTGGGACAAAAATAAGACTTTCAAGACCGTCGAAGACCCCGTCAAGAAAAAGCTGTATGTGTTGGATATGTTCCCTTATCCGTCTGGGTCGGGGCTTCATGTCGGCCACCCCGAAGGCTACACGGCCACCGATATTTATTCTCGCTTCAAGCGCATGCAGGGGTTCAATGTCCTGCATCCCATGGGATGGGACGCGTTCGGTCTCCCGGCCGAGCAGTACGCGATAGAAACCGGCACGCATCCGGCTGTCACTACGCGCAAAAATATCGAGACCTTCAAGCGTCAGATTAAAACACTGGGCCTGAGCTACGATTGGGACAGGGAAGTGGACACCACGGACCCGGAGTATGTGCGCTGGACGCAGTGGATATTCCTGAAGCTCCACGAAAAAGGCCTCGCGTATATCGCCGAAGTGCCGGTGTGGTGGTGCGAGGCGCTCGGCTGTGTGCTCGCCAACGAAGAGGTCGTTGACGGAAAAAGCGAGCGCGGGGGACACCCCGTCGTGCGTCGTCCGATGCGCCAGTGGATGCTCAAGATCACCGCCTATGCGGACCGCCTTTTGAATGATCTCCCGCTGGTGGACTGGCCGGATTCCATCAAAGAAATGCAGAGAAACTGGATAGGCCGCAGCGAAGGCGCGCTCGTGAAGTTCAGGGTCGCCGATGGGGCGGTCAAAGGCGAACCCGTCGACGTTTTTACGACGCGCCCGGACACGCTTTTCGGAGCGACTTACATGGTGTTTTCTCCCGAACACGCGCTTGTCCCGAAAATAACGACGGATGCCCAACGCAAAGCCGTTGAAAAGTATCAGCGTGAAGCTGCCTCAAAAAGTGAACTCGAGCGTACTGAGCTCGCAAAAGAAAAGACGGGCGTATTCACGGGCGCGTACGCCGAAAACCCGGTGAATCAGGAAAAAATCCCGATTTGGATCGCCGATTATGTGCTCGCAAGCTATGGTACGGGGGCCATCATGGCCGTACCGGCTCACGACGAGCGCGATCACGCATTCGCTAAAAAATTCGGGCTCAAGATCGTCGAAGTGGTGGCCGGCGGCAACGTTTCCAAAGAAGCGTTTGTCGGAGAGGGGAAAAGCGTGAACAGTGCCTTTATCACGGGCCTCGCCACGCCCGAAGCCAAAAAGAACATCACGGCTTGGCTCGAAGAAAAAGGCCTCGGCAAAAAGACCGTGAACTATAAACTACGCGACTGGCTTTTTTCGCGCCAACGCTACTGGGGCGAGCCCATCCCTATCGTGCATTGCCCAAAATGTGGCATTGTCCGCGTGCCGGAGAGTGAACTTCCCATACACCTTCCCGAAATGAAAGACTTTAAGCCTTCGGGAAACGCCGAAGCCCTGCCTGCCGGCAGGCAGGCGCCGCTAGCTAAGGCCAAGGACTGGGTAAAGACGAAATGTCCTCAGTGCAAAGGACAGGCCAAGCGCGAAACGAATACCATGCCGCAGTGGGCGGGTTCGTGCTGGTATTACTTGCGTTACCTCGATGCCAAGAACGGGCAAAGTTTTTGCGACCCCATCAAAGAAAAACACTGGATGCCGGTGGACCTGTATGTCGGCGGCGCCGAACACGCCGTCCTCCACCTTCTTTATTCGCGCTTTTGGCACAAAGTGCTTTACGACCTGAAATTCGTATCCACGGCCGAGCCTTTCACGAAGCTCGTGAACCAGGGGATGATACTCGGCGAAGACGGGCAGAAGATGTCCAAGTCACGCGGCAATGTCATCAATCCCGATTTCGTCGTGGAAAACTACGGCGCCGACAGCATGCGCCTTTATGAGATGTTCATGGGGCCTCTCACGCAGATGAAGGCCTGGTCCATGAAAGGGGTAGAGGGCGTGTACCGATTTCTCGGCCGCGTGTGGCGCGTGTTCACGGATAAGGAGGGCAACTTGAGCCCGTCCATCACTGACACACCGATGAAACCTGAGCTCGAGACGCTTTTGCATCAGACCATCAGCAAAGTCACTTCCGACATCGACAATTTACAGCTCAACACGGCCATTTCAGCGCTCATGGTGTTCTTGAACGAAATTTCTAAAGAAGAAAAAAAGCCTCGCGCGGCTCTCGAGCCGTTTTTACTGCTCCTTTCTCCATTCGCCCCGCATCTCGCCGAAGAGCTGTGGCAAAAGCTCGGACACAAAAATTCACTCGCCTACGAAGCGTGGCCGAAATTCAACCCAACATTTCTCGTGGAAAAAACCATAGAGATCCCCATCATGGTGAACGGCAAAGTGAAATCGCGCATCACCATCCCCACGGACCTCGATGAAGCCTCCGTGGAACGCGAGGTCATGAAAGACCCCAAAGTCCTCTCCGCCGTCCAAGGCAAGAGCATCAGCCAGAAAAAGTATATCCCGAAGAAGATCTTCACGATTGCGGCCTCCTAAGCCTCTCAGTTCTTACGAACGCACGGTTCTAACCCTCCTTTTATCGCTCACGCTGTTCCTTTTTGGCGCGTACGCGGTGATCTCCCATGAGCGCGAAGTGCATTTGACGCTTGTCCAGAACGCGGTGAACCCATGAGACGCCCACTTTTTTACGCCGCTCTTTTCTTTGCGGCCGCCGTGGCTGTGGCGTATTTTTTTCTTCCTTCACTGCCGCCCAAAAACGATGTGTCCCGCATCCACCAGCAGGTCTGGCTCGGCGGCAACATCGTGTCCGGTATCGAAAGCCGGAAGGCGGCTTTTGGGGAAGACAGGCTTTCTTTCGTGCTCTCTGCCGAGAGATTTTGGAGCGAAAGCTTCCCCGAGGGCAGGGCCGTAAAAGGAAAAACGAAGGTTTTCACCGGTGAAAACGCCAAGAACCTGCGCTGGGGTGACACCGTGGTGCTGAGCGGAGAGCTGACTCGGCCCGAAAGGGCGAGAAACCCCGGTGGTTTTGATGCGCGCGCGTATCTTGAACGCTCCGGGATCCGTTCGGTGCTCTTTGCGGACAAAAAAGAAGACATCCGTGTCGTGAGACGCGATGCGTCGTTTTTACTTGGACGGTTTTTTCACGAAGCGCGCGAGTTTCTTTGCGCGAAGCTGGACGGGCATTTCAGCGCCCGCGACGCCGCCTTTCTGAAAGCGCTTTTTTTTGGAGAACGAGCCGATCTCGCCGATGATTTCAAAGAGCTTTTTATCCGAACGGGAACTATGCACATCCTTGCGGTGAGCGGCTTCAACATTGCCTTCCTTCTATCGGCGCTCGCACTATTTTTAAAACCTCTGCGGCTAGGCCGCAATGTCCGGCTCGCGATCATGCTCATCGCCGTGTGGCTTTATTGTCTCGTGGTCGGATGGCAGGCGCCTGTGGTGCGCGCCTCGATCATGGCGAGCGTTTTCATCCTCGGAAAAATACTGGGCCGCAAAGGTGACATGCTGAATTCGCTGGGGTTTGCCGCACTCGTCATTCTTTTCCTGAACCCGCGGCAGATCTTCGACGTGGGTTTTCAGCTCTCGTTCCTCGCCGTGTTCGGACTCATCGTGTATGTGCCGAAGCTGCTTCAGAGGGAAGAGCCGCTGCCACATGAGACGTTTTCCTTCGGTGAGCGCTCAGTTTTTTATCTGAAGCAGCTTTTCTGGAGCTCTTTGGTCGCTATTTTCGTGACGCTGCCCATCACCGTGCAGAATTTTTACATCGTTACACCGCTGGCGCTTTTGGCGAACATGATCGTCGTGCCGCTCGCCTTTGTCATTTTTATAGTCGGCTTTATTTATTTTCTTTTTCTACCGCTCAGTCTCCTCTGGCCTATCACCGTTTTGCTAAAAATTCTCATAGCTCTTTTTGTGTCTTCGCTCTATGCGGTCGAACACATTCCCGGCGCCTGCGTGATCGTGGGAAAACTTGCCTGGCCTTTGTGGGTACTGCTCACGGCCGGTATTTTTTACTGGCTCGGGGATAAACGCATTCGGATCTGGTGGGTGCGTGTGGCCGCTCTCGTACTTTTTTCCTCGAGTATTTTTCTCGCGCAAGCGATATGGCGGGAACGGGACCAAAAATTCCAAGTGACTGTTCTCGACGTGGGGCAGGGCGATTCGATCTATGTTCAATTTCCTTTTGGCGGTAACATGCTCATCGATGCCGGCCATGGCATCTACAGCGACAAGGGACGCACCGTGGTCGCGCCGTTCTTGAAATACAAGGGAGTGTCCACCATCGATGCGCTGGTCGTGAGCCACCCGCAGGAAGACCATATCGGTGGCATGCCGAGCGTGTTACGCGAGTTTCGCGTGCGCACGGTGTTGGACGCGGGGCGCCCCTATGACAGCCAACTTTACCGCGATCTGAAAAAGGCACTCGAGATCGAGCGTGCCGAATGGCTGCAGCCGGGTGCTGGCATGGCCGTCCAGGGGTATAAAAATGTGAATATCGAGGTTCTAAGCCCTTTTCTCGCTGCCGCGCCGAAGAAAAATATCAATGACGACTCCCTGGTCTTAAAGATGTCTTATGGGGACACGAGCTTTCTTTTTACGGGGGATATTCAAGGCCAGGCCATGGCCGACATCGTCGATTCAGAGGCATCGCTAAAAGCCGATTTTCTAAAAGTCCCGCATCATGGCGCGAAGCTGGACGCATCCGGCGAGCGCTTCGTCGCTTTGGTGCGGCCGGCGTTCAGCGCCATCAGTGTCGGAAAAAAGAACCCTTTTCATCACCCGGCGCCGCACACGCTGGAAGTCCTTCAAGCCATTCCCGGAAACCGCGTGCTCAGAACCGACGAACAGGGTGCCATTGGCGTCGTATCCGATGGCAAAACCCTGAGTTTTGTCGGTCCTTGACGCTTGATTTTATTTGGCTTATGATAAATTTGTTATGCAAAATAAAGCCGCGCTTTTACGCCAGCTTTTCCATTCCAAGCCACTTCTCCGCATCGTCGGCGCGCATGACGGTCTCGGCGCCAAGCTCATAGAAAAAAACGGTTTTGACGGCCTCTGGGCTAGCGGGCTCGAGATCTCCACAGCCCACGCAGTTCCCGACGCCAACATCCTCACCATGACCGACTGCCTTGATGCGGCACATGCGATGAACGAGGCGAGCTCTCTGCCCGTCATTGCCGACTGCGACACGGGCTATGGCAACGCGAGCAATGTGCGCTACATGGTGAAAAAGTACGAGGCGGCCGGCATCGCGGCGGTAGTCATCGAGGATAAGCTTTTTCCCAAGGTGAATAGTTTTATCCCCGGGCGGCAGGAACTCGCGTCCGTCGAAGAGTTCATGGGCAAGATAGAGGCGGCGAAAAATGCCCAGCTAAGCCCTGACTTCATGGTTTTTGCGCGCGTGGAGGCGCTGATCGCCGGATGGGGGATGGAGGAGGCGCTGCGCAGGGCCTACGCTTACGCCGAGGCGGGAGCCGACGGCATCGTCATTCATTCGAAAGCATCGACGCCGGATGAGATCTATGAATTCACGAAGCTTTGGAAAGGCTCGATCCCGCTGGTCGTCATCCCGACCTCGTTTTACTCGGTGAAAGCCGACGAGCTTGCGGCGCACGGCGTGCGCATGGTGATCTACGCCAATCAGGGTCTTCGCGCCTCCATGTCGGCGATGGACCAAGTTTTCAAGACCATTCACGACACGGGTTCTTCGGCCGCCGTGGAAAAGAATATCGCGAGCATGGCGCAGGTGTTCGAGATACAGGGTATGAGCGGCCTGAAAGACGACGAAAAAAAATACATGAAACGCGACCTCGTACAGTCGGTGATACTCGCGGCGGGTGATCACCGACGCCAGTCTGATCTGGACGGCCTATTGTCGGACAAGCCGCTTTGTATGCTCGACATCGGCGGCAAAACCCTGATCGACAGACAGACGGAGTCGCTCAGGTCTTGCGGTATTGGAGAGATTTTCGTCGTCGGGGGCTATCGCGCGGAAAACATCAAAACGGATGGGGCATCACTGATCGAGAACACTCAGTATGAAACAACCGGCACGGCTTTCTCATTCATGTCGGCCAAAGACCGCGTGGACGGCAAATGCCTCATGGTTTATTCGGACATTCTTTTTGACCGCAACATCGTCGAGCGGCTTTTAACCAGCCCGCACCCCGTCACCATCGTCATGGACAGGGCGTATCGCTCGCTTCCTTTTCGCGGGAAGAAATTGGACTTTGTCGTCGCCGAAGACGTATCGAAAAGCGTCGAACGCCACCTTGAATCAGGGCTTTTCAGGCGCGTTTCAAAGATCGGCCGACTGGTGGACAAGAACGAGGCCAACTACGAGTTCATCGGCATGGCGTTCTTCCGCGGACGAGGTCTCGCGGACCTGAAGCAGGCCTGGCGGGACGCACAGACCGAGTTCAAAGGCAAAAAGTTCTATGAGGCCGAAAGTGTCGAGCGCGCTGATTTCAACGATCTCCTGCAATACCTCATCGACCGCTCATGTCCAGTGCACGGGCTCGAGATCGAGCACGGATGGTCGGAGATCCACTCGCTCAGTGATCATCAGCGCGTGAATTCGTACTTCGAGGAGCAGGCCAAGAGCTTTTCCAAGGAATGATCCAGCCGAAAGACTTCGTCCATACGCTGAAAAAAAAGGGCCACCAGTTTTTCACCGGCGTGCCGTGTTCCTTTTTTCAGTCGGCCATCAACTGTGTCATTGATGACCGTAAACTCAGCTACACCATCGTCCCGAACGAGGGTTCGGCCCTCGCTCTCGCTGCAGGCCGTTATCTGGCGGGTTCCACAGCGGTGCTCATGATCCAAAATTCCGGTTTTGGTAATCTCGTCAACCCGCTTACCTCGCTCAACATGATCTATCGTATCCCAGCCCTTATATTTATCAGCGGCCGCGCTTACGGTGTGGAGGATGAGCCGCAGCATGAGGTCATCGGGCGCACGATGGGTGCGGTCCTCGATGCGCTAGGCGTGCATCACCGGGACATGCCGGCGGACCGCTCGGCGTTCGAGCGGTCGCTTGAGGACGCGCACAGCTACATGGAGCGCGAGCGGCAGCCTTTCGTTTTTTTCGTGCGGAAGGATACGATCGGTAGCCACGAGAGACCCGCGGGTAAAAGCCGTTTCCCGATGAAGCGGATAGACGCCATCCGCGCGGTGAGCCGGTGCCTAAAGGGGAAGGAGTATGTCATCGCCACGACGGGAAAACCTTCTCGGGAGTTGTTCGCGGTTTTTGACCGTCAAAAGAATTTCTACATGCAGGGGTCGATGGGGCACGCGGCCTCTATCGGCCTTGGGGTGGCATTGTCGAAGCCGAAAAAGAAGGTCATCGTCCTCGACGGCGACGGGGCGCTTCTCATGCACATGGGCGTGCTTTCGAGCATCGGCCACTACCAGCCGAAAAACCTTTATCATATCGTGCTCGATAACGAGTCTTATGAGAGCACCGGTGATCAGGACACGACCTCGGCGACCACGGATTTCAGGAAAATCGCCAAGGCTTGCGGCTATCGCCGCGCGTACGAAGTGCAAAACGAAAAAAAACTGGAAGACAAGCTCCGCTGGATGCTTCGCTGGAAAGGGCCGTCTCTTCTCAGGGTCAAGATCAACCGCGAAGCGACTGCCGACATTCCCCGGATCAGCGGCAAGTACAGTTCTCCGCAGATCGCGGATTCCTTCCGTGAAGATCTCTCACGGTAAGATCCAAGCGGAAAAAGCGAGAGTGACAGAAAGCTTTTGGTTTAAAACTTGAGTGAAATTCCGGTGACGGCCGACCAGAGATCGTAACTGTAGAGGTAGAAATTCTCGAATTTCTGGTTCGAATCGGCGATCGTGTAACTGCCCAGGGCGACCCAGGAGAGGTGATCGGTGATCGGATAGCTCGCCTTGACCGAAAAGGTGTGAGTGAAGTCCCGCTGGTCATCCGTCTGGTACACGCCGGAGACGTTCTGAGCTTTGCGGCCGGGATAAAGCAGCGCGTAGAACGAGTAATTGGCCGATAGAACGAAGTCCATGTCCTTTTTGATGTTGCGCGTGTAGGTCAGCGCGGGTCTCGCCAAAAAAGAAACGGTGTCAAAGTAGTCTTTCAAGAAGTTGTCGTCGCCGAGTGCCAGCGTATTGTGCGTGTCGTAAAAATCAAGATCGCTTTGGTTGGCCGCGAACTGCCCGTCCAGACGAAACCCCCACTCCTTGCCGAGCGGGTGGGACAAGTGAGCGTTCAGGTATTCCACGATGTCTTCGCGCGTGTCGCCGGTCGAGCGGATGCCGTTGGAGTTGATCGTTTTTTTGTCCGTGTAATCCTTATAAAAGAATATTCCTTCGAGACCCCACGACCAGTCGTTCCGTGACCGGCTATCGTGGCCAAGATTGATCTTGTAACCATTCAGGTCTTTTTCGTTGGTTTCGATGGCACCGTTCGGGTCAAAAAGGGACAGCAGCGACTGATAGTTGGGGTACTCTCTGTTTAGATAGCGGAAACCGAGCCGAAGCTCGTCTTTTCTGTCCTTGGTGTCGAGCGTGGTCCATGAGGACTCGATCCCGCCCCCGATGTCCCTGTAATCGTAAAGTCCATCACCGAAATCTTCATCATTGGTCTGGTTGACAAAGATCCAATCGGTGAAGAAAAGAGGGCGCAGCGACCAACTTTCATTGATCTTGAATTTGAAAGAGCTGGACAAGCTGTGCTGCTGCGTCGTATTGGCTTCTCGTCCGCCCTCTTCTTGGGCCACGACTTGCGCCGAGCGGTTGTACGAACCATTATAAATGTTGATCCAGTACAGCCCGTCGTTCAGCTTGAGCGTGGGAGATACCAGCCAATTATCGATGCTGCTGAACGTGCCCTGATGGCCAGTGATGCTGGAGTATCCCCCGAGCGCTTCTGCTTCCAGCACATAAAAAAGCGCCTCTTTTGATGCGGACAGGGCCTCCGGGCAAAGCGCCAACCCGGATGTCAGCGCCAAAAGAAGAGAACCCGCGGAGACACGTTTCACCCAATCGGGAATAGCTCTAAAAATCGACATGGGGCGCATTATAACGGGATTTCATGTCCAAACACAACTTTTTTGACAAACCTGCTTTTACAGCGTATACTCCGCGCTTATGCTTCCGAAAGCCTGCCTGTACTCAAAAACATCCGCTTTTCTCGTCCTCGCTCTGGCGTTAGCCCTTTACCCACAGGCATCGCTGGCGGCCACCGCGGCTTTATCGGCCCCGTTGGTGCCTGTCCAGTCGTCATCCGTCGCTGCCACAGGGATCCAGCAAGGTTCTTATCAAACGATCGAGGTCAAGGAGGTCAAAGGCGAGGTCAGCGTTAAACGACTAGGCAGCGATCAATTCGAGACCGTCCAAAACGGAGGCATGCTTCACGCCGGAGATTTCGTAAAGACGGGAGAGGGTTCTTGCCGTTTGTCGATCGACGGAAAGGACGATCTCACTTTGGCGCCCCGGACGCTGATGAAGATCAACGAAGCCTCCAGGAACGACCGGAACAAAACGAGTTCGACCGAACTGAACATCGAGTCCGGCAAGCTGAAAGTGACACTCGCCAAGCTTAAAAAGGGGTCCACATTCCAGGTCACCACACCGACAGCGGTCACCGCCGTGCGCGGCACCATTTTTTATCTGAACGCCGGATTCTTTCTAGGACAGAACGCCACGCAGATCTATGTGGATAAAAGCCGCGGCGGCGTGGTGTTCAAGAACACGACCACGGGGCGGTCATTTATCATTCCTGCTTTTTCGACGTCCAACTCTTTTGCCGACGGAAAATTGAACGAGCCCCGCGAGCTCACCCCCGAGCAGCGCGAGATTTTTGTGCAGAACTGGGAAAATCCTTCTTCCGCTTCTGCGGCTCAGCAATTCGACATTGAAGAGATCCCCAATCCCAATGCCGGCAGCTCCGACGATGAGGAAGGCCTGCCTGACGAGAACGCTGGTCCGAAGACCAACGACGCTGCCCAAGACAGGATATCCGAGCAGAACATCGCCGGATCCAACGGATTGCCGGCGCCGGACGCCCCGGCAGGCCCGTCGCTCGACGACCAAGAGAAGAACATGCTGCGTCTCGAGATCGCCCGAATACGCGCCGACCAGGATTTTGACCATGCTGATGCGAACCTGGCGCAGGTATCCGACGCTCAGACAGGCAAAGTTTTTACGGACGTTTTTGGCAACCGCGTGCGTGTGGACCAGTATATTTTTCATGAGGCCAACAGCGACACCGTGCAGTTTTTGTCACTGACGGCAAGGACCGGCGCCTATCAGAACGGTGTTTCATCCGTTCTTTTTGGGACGCAGTTCAATCGAGGCATTGGCAGTGACGTGGATTTGAAGTCCCTGCCGTGGAATGACTACATGAACGTGGTCAAACAAGAGGATGTGGCGGCGAATTTAGGCATTCCGGAGCAGATCCCCGCACCTGGCGGCATCGGGACCGTCAATAACCCCGTGTATGATGCGCTGTTCGAGGAGTACATCATCCACGAACATGCGCCGGGCCTGACCCTGGGGCCTTCAGCGCTTTACCCCGTACACTTTTTTGCCGAGTTCACCAATCCTGTCGGCGATCGTGCCGGCAGCGATCTAGTGCGCTTTGATGATTTTTATTCGACGACGCCCTTCTCCATCGATCTCAAGGTCGGTCAGGTCCTTCAGCCTTTTGTCGCGCAGAGAAAAGAGGCGGACTCCATGCTGATACAGCCGTTCCAAGGAGAAAAGGTGAAGGTGGTCTTCGATCATCTCACCGACCTCAAAACGATCACGATCGGTCAGGGAGCTCCGCAACCGTTCATCGACAACCAACAAGACGGTGACGGTGGTTCCCAGACGTCCGCTTTCGCGGCGAATTTTGACCCAAGCAAACTACTGGACATTAATTTCTACCGGAATCTCCCAGTGAACGAGGACGGTGATCCCAATAACGATGAGCACCCGGCTTACTTTGATGATCGTCTGAACGAGCGGTTGGACGTCAATAACGTCTTGATCGGATATAGCCACTTGATCGGCGGTTTTGTCCCTATCGACGACCAAGGCCGTATTATTGACCAGCCCGGCTTCCGGGTACGTGGATTGCGTGACCTATTGAGCCCGAATCCTCAGGTGAACGGCGGCAATTATAATCTGGAAGTGATCTTCCTGTACGGTTATGTCGATGGCCAAGATTCTTTGCCGACTGACCTTTTTCATGAGGAGTTTAGGATCGATACGATCATCACGCCTGGAATTTTCCAGGACTTCTCCAGCACTTTGAACAACTCGTTGCTTTTCCCATCGGTTCTGCGCGCCGATGACGACGATACGCCCTAGTCCATTCCCGCCAAAAACACCTGGTTTGAGTCGTAAATCTATCCAATAGTTAGTTGACCCCACCAGTCATTCTGGGGACAGTCCCCGGGGACTGTCCCCCAATACAAAAAGACCTGGTTTTAATCTTTTTTTATTTTTTTTGCACGGAAAACACCCCCTCTGTCGTCCTGTTAGGTAAGTAACACCCACTCTAATACCCAAAGGGGGATCTATGGCTGATTTGGACATCGAGATAGCGGACATCAGGAAGATCGAGGGCGATGGCAACTTGAAAGCGTTCGCGGACGTAAAAGTTGGCGACAGCCTTATCATCAAAGGTTTTTCGGTGATGATGGGCCGGCGCGGGGTTTTCGTGTCCATGCCGCGAAAGGCTGCCAAGGATGGTCGTTGGTTCGACATTCTCACTCTCACAAGCGATGATCTCAAGAAGGAGATAGAGGAGAAGGTGCTTGAGGCCTATGACCGGGAAACCGACGGCGTCCGTTCCTAACGCAAGCCACACGCTCGGAGCCGTAGGCGAAGGGCTTGCGTTTCATTACCTGACCCGGCACGGGTATAAGGTTTTGCTCAGGAACTATGAGAGTCCCATGGGCGAGATCGACATGATCGCCAAGCAGAACGGCGACCTCGTGTTCGTCGAGGTGAAAACGCGCAGCTCAGACGCCTACGGTGTCCCGGCCGAGGCCGTGACCTACCTTAAGCAAAGACAGATCGTTAAAAGTGCGCTGTATTATCTGAAGCGCTACGGCGTGCAGGGGCGGTGCTGCCGATTTGACGTGGTGAGCGTTCTCCTTCCTCCGGAGAAAGAGCCGGTGATCGAGATCATCGTGAACGCGTTTGGAGAGAATGGCTGATGTTGTCCAGGACTCTCTCGAGCGCCGTATGCGGGATAGAAGCGCACGCGGTGGAAGTAGAAGTGGACATCTCCAACGGCCTGCCTGCGTTCAATATCGTGGGCCTTCCGGATACGGCCTGCCGCGAAAGTTCTGACCGCGTGCGAGCCGCCATTAAAAACAGCGGTCTCGCGTTTCCTTCGAAGCGGATCACCGTCAATCTCGCGCCCGCGGACCTTAAAAAAGAGGGAACAGGATTTGACCTGGCTATAGCCGTGGGAATTCTCGTGGCGGACGAAGCGCTTTCGCAGGACGCGGTTGCCGGAACAGTATTTTGCGCCGAACCGTCGCTGAACGGAAAGGCGCGCGGCGTGTCCGGGATACTGCCGCGGGCCGTGGCGCTTTTAGGGGACGGAGAAAAAAGGAGTTTTTTCGTTTCACCGTCCAACGTTCGTGAGGCGCTTTGCGCGCAGGGCCTTCCGGTGTTTGCGGTCAGGAGCCTGGAAGAACTAGTGCGGTCCTTGAAAGGGGATCTATTGCTGAAACCCGAGCCTCCGCTCGCGGCCGAAGATCCGGAAGAGGACTCAGAGGACGGCGGCATCGATTTTTCGGACATACAGGGCCAGGCGCAGGCCAAGCGGGGGCTCGAGATCGCCGCGGCTGGGAATCACAACGTTCTCATGATCGGACCGCCCGGTGCCGGAAAGACCATGCTTGCCAAGCGCCTGCCTACCATTCTTTCGTCGATCAATCTTGAAGAGGCGCTGGAGACCACAAAGATACACAGCGTCGCCGGTCTTTTATCGCACAGGAAGTCTCTCATCAAAAAACGGCCGTTCCGCGACCCGCATCACACGATCTCTCACGTGGCGATGGTCGGCGGAGGCGCTTACCCGAAGCCGGGTGAGGTGAGCCTCGCCCATCACGGCGTCCTTTTTCTCGACGAGTTCGCCGAGTTCAGCCGGCGTGTGCTGGAGGTGCTGCGCCAGCCGATGGAGGAGGGGAGGGTGACGATCTCGCGCGCGGCCGCATCCATCACGCTTCCTGCACGGTTCATGCTTGTCGCTGCGATGAACCCTTGTCCGTGCGGCTACTACACGGACCCGAAGAAAGAGTGCAACTGCAGCGCCATGCAGATCAAAAATTATATGTCCAAAGTGTCCGGACCTCTCCTCGACCGCATCGACATTCAGCTCGAAGTGCCGCGGCTGAAGGTGGCGGAGATCGTTGGGACGGCGGGGTCTGAGGCTTCGATAGACATCCGAAAACGCGTGGAAAACGCGAGGCAGATGCAAAGACGCCGTTATCTTAGCGAAAAGCTATGCTCCAATTCGACGCTTGGCCCGAGACAGATCAGGAAACACTGCGTCGTTTCCGAAGAGGGCAAGGACCTGCTCAAGATGGCGGTGCGCGAGCTTGGGTTCTCCGCACGCGCCTATCACAAGTGCCTGAAGGTCGCGCGGACCATTGCGGATCTCGAGGCGTCCGGGGGCATCGAGGCCTGCCACGTCACCGAGGCCATCCATTACCGGGCGCTGGACCGGCGTCTCTAAATATGATAATAAATCAAATCTGACTTGACAATTACTCAAACTACGGGTATCCTTCCCCTAACCAAGAGGGAAATATGAAGCGATTGTCCCAAATCCTGATCGTTGGTTGGTTTTTGACCCCCTGGACGGTAAGCGGCTCAGCGCTGTGGATGAACGCGTCCACGAACCTTCCGGAGCTGAGTGTCCGCTGCATTGCCGCCGACCCCCTGGAAGCGCCTGTGCTGTTCGTCTCTTCGGAAAAAAGGTTGTACCGTTCGACGGACTCCGGAAAGACGTGGAAGCAGGTCCTGAGTCTTCGCGGAGGCTCGGATGCCATCAACGCGCTTTATGTTTCAAAAGAGAACGGAAAAAGGATCGTCTACGTCGCCACCAATCAGGGAGTGAAAGTGAGTTATGATTCCGGCAAGACATGGGCCTGGTTTTACCGAGGCCAAAGTGAAGCCAGTGGCAAGGTGCTTTGTCTTCTACCCAGCAGCGACGGCCGTTTGTTCGTGGGCACGGCCCAGGGTTTGATCCAAGTCAACGCAAGAGGAGAGAAGTCCGTCATCGAAGCGGCGCCAAAGACAGCCGTTTATTCGGTGCTCAAAGTCGACGAGAAGCCCAACATCATTTTTCTTTCTACGGCTCAGGGGCTATATCACAGCATGGATGGAGGCGCCCACTGGGAAAGAAGTTTTGCCGAACATACGGAGAAAAAAGAGGGTCAGACTCTTGAGCAGTTTGACATTGAAGAGTTGTCCTCGCGTGCGGTCTCACCCGCCCTCATTTATTTTAGCCCGGCGCAGAAGGTTTATGCGGGAAATGGTAGTGGTTTGCTTGAGTCCGCGTTGGACCGCGTGTCTTGGAACGCTTTGCAGGGCCAGGGGCTTGCCGGCCGCAGCGTCCGCTGTCTGGCAAACACCGCCAAGACGTTTTATGTCGGGACCGAGCTCGGCGTCTATCGCTGGAACACAAAAACGCATGTGCTGGAAGACGCTTCAGACGGTCTTGAAACAGGCGCCATCGAAACGCTTGTATACAGCGCGGCCGAAGATGCGCTCTATGCTGGAGGCCAACGCGGACTTTTCAAGATAGCCCATCCCGATATATTTTTTGAGGTTTCGGAAGTTCCGTCCGCGCCGGACGCGAAGATGCTTTTTCAGCGTTTCCAAAATGAACCGGGTATCGGCGACGTTCAGGCCGCCGCGATACACTATGCCGAAGTGAGTCCGGGAAAGATCGAGGCCTGGAGAAAAGCCGCGGCGAGGAAGGCTTTTTTGCCAACGCTTTCGGTGCGTGGTGATTCCAGCACCGATCAAAACGTCGATATCGACCGCGGAGGGACGGCCGATGTGGACCGCTTCATCATCGGCCCAGAGGAAAAAAGTTTTGACTGGTCGGTGGGCCTCAGCTGGGACCTCGGCGACCTCATCTGGAACGACGACCAGACCTCCATCGATACACGCTCGAAGCTGATGGCGGAGCTGCGCGGCGACCTCCTGAACGAAGTCACGCATCTTTATTATGAGAGACGGCGTCTGCAGATCGAGATGACGATAGCGCCGTCTACCCATCTGCCGCTGCAGATCGAAAAGGAGATAAGACTTCAAGAGCTCACCGCCGGTATCGACGCGCTCACGGGTTCTTATCTTTCAAAGAGCCTCGAGTACGCGACAAAAAGAGGAGAGTGACATGAACGAGACAAGTTTGATGTTCAAAAAACCGGAAGAGATCAAGGAGCGGCGGACGACGTGAATTTTCTGATAGAAAAAGCGGGCCGCTGGCGCTGAAGCGCATTGACAACGGAATCACCCTAATGGATAATGACATTTTCCAAAAAGGGGAGACCTCGTTAGTCAATGACAGACAAGTATTACGGTTTCGGCCTGCCGATCGATATTTCGACCACCGGTCCCGATATCGACAGGATGATTATCCTCATCCATGCGCTCATGGCAGTCCTTTTCATCGGGTGGCTTTTCTTTCTCATTTATCTCATCATCCGTTTCCGCGCACGTCCCGGCCATAAAGCCCAGTACAAAGTAAATCATTTCAAGGCACCGACTTATCTCGAGGTCGTGATAGCCGTCATCGAGATCGTACTCCTGGCCGCATTTTCCTATCCGGCGTGGCACCGGATGAAAACAGAACTGCCGGA
Organism: uncultured Planctomycetia bacterium; assembly: GCA_964612035.1. GTDB lineage: Bacteria > Omnitrophota > Gorgyraeia > 2-02-FULL-51-18 > 2-02-FULL-51-18 > CAZTBX01. The sequence goes on along the minus strand of CAZTBX010000042.1, from coordinate 5,460 downwards.
TCCCGCGAAGGCACTGCATGTGCGCATCGTGGCCGAGCAGTTTGCCTGGAATATTCACTATCCGGGTGAGGACGGAGTTTTCGGCAAGACGGATCCGAAGCTCATGAGTCCGACAAACCCTGTCGGGCTCGATACAAGCGACACTTTCGCCAAAGACGACATAGCGGCCATCAACCAACTGCATATCCCGGTGGACACTCCGGTGATCGCCCAGCTTTCTTCCAAGGATGTCATCCATAGTTTCTCAATTCCTGTCATGCGCGTGAAGCAGGACATGGTGCCTGGACAGAAGATGTTCATCTGGTTCCAGGCCAAACAGACCGGTGACTTTGAGATCGCCTGCGCCCAGCTTTGCGGTCTCGGCCATTACCGCATGCGCGGATTTTTTATCGTGGACACAGCTGACAAATTCAAGCAATGGCTCGATGAGCAGGCGCCGAAGCCGAGCTTGCCTGAGATCAAGGAGGCCGTCGTTTGACACACGAACACTCGCATAAAGAATTGCCATTTTGGCGCAAGTATATTTTTTCAGTCGATCACAAGGTCATCGGTGTGCAGTACGCGGTGACGGGTCTCTTGTTCCTTCTTTTTGGTTTCGGGTTGGTGAGTCTGATGCGCTGGCAGTTGGCGTATCCTGGTCAGCCGCTTCCTTTCATCGGCGGTCTTTTTCATGAAAGTGCCATGATCGGCGGCATCATGCTGCCCGAGTTCTACAATCAGCTGGGGGCGATGCACGGGACTATCATGGTGTTTCTCGGCGTCGTGCCGCTAGCCGTCGGTGGTTTCGGCAATTTCGTCCTGCCGCTTCAGATCGGCGCGCCGGACATGGCGTTCCCGAAGCTCAACATGGTGAGCTACTGGCTTTATTTCATCGGTGGTGTCATCATGCTCGCGAGCTTTTTTGTCCCGGCCGGGGCGGCGCAGTCGGGATGGACTTCTTATCCACCACTTTCCATTATCGCGCCAACGGGACAGACCTGGTGGCTGATCGGCATGGCGTTCCTCATCAACTCTTCACTTCTTGGGTCCATCAACTTTCTCGTGACGACGATACAACTTCGCGCCGATGGTCTCAGTTTCAACCGTCTACCGTTTTTTGTGTGGGCTCAGTTCGTAACGGCGTTTCTCCTACTGCTTGCGTTCCCGCCACTCATGGCCGCGTCCGTTTTGCAGCTCATGGATCGTCTCGCAGCCACGAGTTTCTTCATGCCGAGCGGCCTCGTCGTGAACGGTGTCCTGTCGACGGTAAGCGGGGGAGGCAACGCTATTCTTTGGCAGCATCTTTTCTGGTTCCTCGCGCATCCTGAAGTGTATGTTCTCATTCTGCCGGCGATGGGTATCATCGCAGAGATCATCGCCTGCAACACACGCAAGCCGATCTACGGGTACAAGGCGCTCGTGTGGTCCGTGGTATTTCTTGGTTTCATGTCTTTCATCGTGTGGGCGCATCACATGTATCTCACCGGCATGGGCACGACCATGAGCACTTTTTTTCAGCTCACGACGATGATCATTTCCATTCCGTCCATCGTGATCCTCACGACAATGATCCTGACTCTTTGGGGTGCATCCATTCGCTTCAACGTCCCGATGCTGTTCGCGCTCGCGTTCCTGCCGATGTTCGGCATCGGCGGCCTCACGGGTCTGCCGTTGGGCTTGAACGTCCCGGACATCCATTTGCATGACACGTACTACGTGATAGGCCATTTTCATTATGTCGTCGCGCCAGGCACCATCTTCGCACTTTTCGCGGGCATCTATCACTGGTTCCCGAAAGTCACGGGGCGCAAAATGAACGAGACGCTCGGCAAGATCCATTTTTTCCTCTCTTTCATCTGCATCAACGTGGTGTTCATGCCGATGTTCAGCATGGGCCTTGCCGGCGTGTCGCGCCGGCTGTATGACCCCGTGCAGTACGCGCATGCCGTGCCATCTCAACCGCTGAACGTGGTCATCTCCATCGCCGCGTGGTGTCTCGGGCTGGCGCAGATCCCGTTTATCATCAATTTCTTTGGCAGCCTTTTCAAAGGGGAAAAAGTGGATAACAATCCCTGGAAGGCCACGACGCTCGAATGGACGGCGCCTTCGCCGCCTCCGCATGGCAATTTCGCGCAGGCCCCCATTGTCTACCGGGGACCCTATGAATACAGCGTCCCCGATCACAAAAATGATTTCTGGCCGCAGAGCATGAAGGAGAAAAACTAATGTCTGACGCCGCCGAGATCCGTTATATTTCAAAGCCGCATCCGGTCACCGGTGTCACGAACTCGAAGCTGGGCGTGTGGTGTTTTCTCGCGTCCGAGCTCATGCTGTTCGGCGGTCTTTTCTCGGCCTACATTCTTCTGCGCACCGGGTCTCCGTCATGGCCGCATGGGCATGAACTCCTGAACGTCCCGCTCGCGACGCTGAACACGATGATCCTCATCACCTCCAGTGTCACCATGGTCATGTCCTGGGCGGCGCTCGAGATGAAGAGCATCAACAAGTTCCGTTTCTACATGGCACTCACTATTTTTCTCGGGCTCGCATTCCTCGTCGTGAAGGCCTTTGAATACGGCCACAAGTTCGAGCACCATCACTTTCCATCCACGGATACTTTTTATGCGATCTATTTCACGCTCACGGGATTGCACGGCGTGCACGTCCTCGGAGGCATTCTCGTGAATCTTTATCTCCTTTTGCCGGGCAGTCGGCTTTGGAAAAAAGACCCGGAGCAGTTTACGGGGCGCATCGAGGCCGCCGGTCTTTATTGGCATTTCGTGGACCTTGTGTGGATATTCCTTTTCCCGGCGCTGTATCTTCTATAAGGAGGCCTGATGAGCGGTTTGTCTGAGCAGGCGATCAAACGGCAGGTGCAGACCTACGTACGGGTGTTCATTGCGCTCGCGATACTCACGGTGCTGACGGTGGGCGTGTCGTACCTGAAACTTCCGGTCGCTCTAGCCGTGACCGTGGCACTTTTTATCGCGTTCGTGAAGGGGTCGCTCGTGGCCGCGTTCTTCATGCATCTGGCAAATGAAAAAAAGCTGATCCTCTTCATCCTGATCTTGGCCACCGCGTTTTTCCTCGTCCTCTTGTTCGCGCCGTTCATGCATTCGAGCTGAGTATGTCTTTACGCGCTTTCCATCTTTTTTTCATCGTCGTCTCCATTGCGCTTGCGGGGTTTGTCGGCGCTTGGGCGTTCGAGACGCGGCCGGCCGGGGGCGTTCTGTTCGGCACGGCCTCGTTCGCCGTCGGCGTTTTTCTCATCGGCTATTTCTTTTGGTTCCTGCGTAAAATGAAAAGGCCGGGTACCCGATGAAGTCCCTCTCTTTTTTTGCCTGTGCGGTGTGCTTCGGTGACCCGGCATCTCTCATGTCCAAAGGCGTTGTCGCTGGCGTGTACGCCCTCCTGGCTGTCGTCGTCGTCGTGCTCGGTGCCATCGCTTTCATCGCGTTCAGTTGGTCCCGTCGCGCAAAAAGTCTGCAGAAAACCACCCTCTAGCCCTCGCCGGTCCCGGCTCGTATCTGTGCTAAAATAGCCGTTCAGGGGAGGAGTCTGCCATGCTGGCAAGTGTGAGTATTTTTCCCATCGGAAAAGGCGTGAGCATCGGCCCGTACGTTGCCGAAGCCGTGGACATCGTGGACAAAAGCGGACTCGACTACCGTCTCACCGCGATGGGCACGGTGATCGAGGGCGACTGGGACGCGGTGCTGGCGGTGGTGAAGAAAATGCGCGACCGGATGCTCAAAAGATCCGAACGTGTGTATCTCACTATCTCCATCGATGACCGTGCCGACAAAAGGCGCCGCATCGAATCGAAAGTCAAAAGCGTCGAAAGCCTGCTCTCGAAGAATCTCCGGAAGTGAGCGGGCAATTGAACTTTGGGTGGCCCTATGCTACATTGGCCTGGAACACCGTGATTTCTCTGTAACTGATGCTCATGATAGGGATTAAGGAAAAACTGGAAACCGTGCGGCAGCGCCTCGACAAGGCGGCCTCGAGATCCGGACGGTCGTCGAAAGACATCACGCTTGTTGCCGTGACCAAAGGGGCGAGCGTGGAAGCGGTGCTTGAGGTTCGCGAGGCGGGCGTCGGTGTTTTTGCCGAGAACCGCGTGCAGGAAGCGCTCTTGAAAGCGCCGCAGGTGACCTCCGAGTGGCACATGGTCGGACACCTGCAGTCCAATAAGATACGAGTGGCGCTCGAGCTTTTTCAGATGATACAGTCCGTCGACTCTCTGCGCCTTGCCGGGAACATCAACGATGAGGCGCTGGCCTTGAATAAAGTCGTGCCGGTTCTTTTGGAAGTGAACATTTCCGGCGAGGTACAAAAATACGGGTTCAAGCCCGAGGAGATCTATTCGGCGGTGGAAGGCGCGGCGGCGTTGCCGCAGCTGAAGGTCATGGGCCTGATGGGCATCGCGCCCGCGGGCGCTGATGAGGCGCCGAAACGCGAGGCGTTCAAAAAACTGAGGAACCTTTTCAGTGTGTGCAAGACTTTGAAGAACAAGAATATCGAAATGAAGCATCTGTCCATGGGGATGAGCGACGATTTCGAAATAGCCGTTGAAGAGGGATCGAACATGGTCCGTCTCGGCCGGGTGCTATTCCGTTGAGCGCGAAATCTCCGCTTTCGGGGCTCAAGATCGGCGTCATCGGCGCGGGCAACATGGGCCAGGCGCTGGTGCGCGGGCTTGTCGAACACTCCGTGTATCCGCAGAATATTTCGGTGTACGACCCCGACCGGAAAAAACTCGACGCGGTCAAAAAAGATTCGGCGGTGAAGCTCGCGAAATCCAACCGGCATTGTGTTTCGCTGTCGGATGTGGTGATACTCGCCGTCAAGCCGCAGATCCTGAAAGAGGTGTGCGGAGAGATCGCGACGGCGCTCGATGCGCAGGCGCTGGTCATCTCCATCGCGGCGGGCGTACCGATCTCGCGGCTGGAATCGTATCTGAAGAGATCCGCGCCGATCATTCGTGTCATGCCGAACATGCCGGCCCTGGTCGGCAGCGGCATGTCAGCCTTCAGTCTTGGCCGGCACGCGGCTCAGAAACACCGGCGCGTGGCCGAAGCCATCCTCTCGGCGTTCGGGGACGTCGTGCAGGTACCGGAGAAAATGCTGGATCTCGTCACCGCCGTTAGCGGTTCCGGACCCGCGGATTTTGTCCTTCTAGCCGAGAAAATTATCGAGGCGGCCTATGAGCTCGGCATGAAGGCCGACACGGCGAAAAAACTGGTTTATCAGACCGCATTCGGCAGTGGACAGGTGCTCGCTAAAAGTCAGGAAGATCCTGATGAGCTTATTTCGCGCGTCGCTTCGAAAGGCGGCACCACCGAGGCGGCCCTGAAAGTTTTTCAGAAAAAGGGATTCGGAAAGATCGTGCAGGATGCGGTGAAGGCCGCCTACAGGCGGTCGAAAGAACTCCGCGAGTTGGAATAGGAGACACCTATGTTCGCTTTGGGCAATTTTTTCCAG
>CAZTBX010000041.1:0-8667 GCA_964612035.1 uncultured Planctomycetia bacterium | reverse complement strand
TTTGCCAGAACGCATGCCTCGCATGAGAACGCCCCGAGGGCGCTTTTGCAGATCGCGCAGATACACCTCGATGCCAGCGATTTTGCTTTTGCCGCCAAAACCACGAGGGAAGTCGCCGAGACCTATCCGAAAAGCGACGCCCGTAGCGTTGCGTACTATAAGCTCGGCGTGGCCGAAGCGGGTCTCAAGCGCTACCGGGAGGCCGCCGAGGCGTTCTCCCATGTCATTGCCGAAGGCCGCGGCACGCCGCTGTACGCCGATGCGCTGTACGGGGCCGCGACATGCCTTGAAAACGCCGGAGACACGGAAGCGGCGCTTTCACACTATGAAACACTGGTTCGTGAATTTCCGGAGCACACACTCAGTTCACAAGCCACGCCACATATCGCATTTCTCTATCTGAATGCCGGCCGCCTCGACAAGCTGAGCGCTTTTTATGAAGAGGCGCTGTTCAAACGCCCATCAGCTCCCATTGACATGGACGCGGTTTTTTGGCTGATCCAATACCTGATCGACGAGAAAAAATACGAGGAGCTCCAGCGCCTGCTGGGCGCCTTGCCCGCCCGCTTTCCTGGGCAGGACCTCGCGCACGAGATTGGTTTCTTTAACGGAGAAAGCCAGATGGGACTCAAGAATTACAATGAAGCCGCCATCTTTTATGCTAAGGCCCTCCAGGCCCAAAAGAACGGCGCTTATGCGGCGTACGCGCATCTGGGGCTTGGCATCGCCGAGTCCGCGCTGGGACGCTCCGAACAGGCCGAGAGAGAGTTCAACGAAGCGCTCGGCTTCGAGGGGAAAGCCCGCGTGGCCATGCGAGCCCGTTTCGAGATCGCCAATCTACGGCTCAAAACTGGCCGGTTGCAGGAGGCCGCCAAAACTTTCATGCTCGTCGCTATTTTTTATGACGACGCCAAATATGTCCCCCCCGCCCTCTACAAAGCCGGCGAATGTTTTCTCAGTCTGAAAAAACCCGAAGAGGCAGCACAGGCGTTTGCGGAGCTTGAGCGCCGTTACCCGCAAAGCGAATGGACTAAAAAGATCGGAGTCAAGGCCGCATGAGATTATTCCACTTCGACCCGAAAAAACGAGGACCGTTCTTTCTCTCCTTGGCGGTGCATATCGCTTTTCTATTGATCGCCATGCGAATATTTTTGCCGGTATTCAATCTCGTGAAAGAGGATCTTCTGAGCTTTGGCGTGAAGGGCCTCGGGAAAGAAGGTTCGCAGGCGGCCAAAGGAGCACCAGCCATGCCGGTCTCAAGTGGACAGGGAACGCGGCCGGCGATCGTGCAGAAAGGCGAATCGAAGCCCACCGCTTTGAAAGACATACCGCTCGAGTCGCTGGTCTCGGACAAGACGCAGGCGTCCCCCGAACAAAGCGAGCCAAAACCACCTCTGCGTAAGACCCCGCCCATCGAAACTATGATCGAGATCACCGAAGAACGCCGTTTGAGAGAAGAGATCGCCCCGAAAAGTACCTCTCCGGAACGCAGTGAGCTCATGAAGATGGGGGAAAAGTACAAAACTGACACCCTACAACTGGTGCAGGCGCTTAAAAGACCACTTTCGGACATCTTGCCGGGAGCTTTTCAAGGTGTGGGTGTGGACCCTGAAGAAGGCATGCCGGGTTTTACGCCGTCTTTGAGAGCCTCCGGGGGAATATTCGGAGCCTGGGGTGCTCGCGAAGGTGGCGGGGCCGGAGGAGGAGGCGATGAAGGAATGGGCGGGGTAGGGAGATCGAAATACGAAGCGCTGGACAATTTTCTCGAGATCGAAGTCGCGACCTACGAAGCCGCCGATTCGCAGAAGTATTACCGTGTCCGTATTTTCGCGAAAAAAGACACGCAGCGGTTCAAGGCCGTACCGAAAGAGATCCTATTCACCATCGATTGTTCACTCAGCATTTCTCCGGGCAGGCTTGACGAATTCAAAAAAGGCATCACTTATTGTTTAAAAAATCTGAACCCCGAAGACGTTTTTAACATTTTTGCTTTCAAGGACAAAGTGATCTTTTTTTCAAAAGAGTCGATTCCCGCGTCGCCGGAGGAGATCAAGAGGGCCGAGCGCTTTGTCTCAGGCCTCAGCTCCAGTCAAGCGACGGACGTGTATGCGGCGTTCGACCGGATCATCCGCATTTCGCCGGCACGCAAACCATCCAATGTCATGCTTTTTTCGGATGGAAGGCCCACGCACGGCATCGTCGATTCGCGCGAGCTCATCAATTCCGTCACGCGCCTCAACAACGGCGTGCGCCCCGTGTTCGCGTTCAGCGGCGGAGCTAAGGTGAACCGCTATCTGCTCGATTTCATCGCGTATCAGAACCGCGCCTGGGCGCAGTACATCAAGCGTTCCAGCGACATCGATAAAGGGCTCGCGCAGTTTTATGACAAGATACGCGACCCGCTGTTCCTCGACCTCCGTTACCAGCTGGGCGGCGTCCGCGCGGAAGAGGCATTCCCCAGATCGCTGCCGGATTTTTACCGCAATGCGGAATTCACGCTGTACGGCCGGTATGGGAACGAACAGATACTAACGATGCAGCTTTTGGGGAATGTGGGTGGGAAAACCAAGGAGCTGATATTTCAGCGGACGCTTGTCGGAGCGCCGAAAGGCGGGCTAGAGATCGAAAAAGGATACGCTTTCAACAAGATCTACGACCGTATCAGTCGCGCTACGGCGGCCTCCGAAAAAGAGCGTCCCGCACTCCTCAAAGAGGTGCGGGACCTGAGTAGCCGCTACGGGATCACGACGCCGTATTCGCCGGAACTCGAGCGTAGGGACTAGCTTATTTTTCGGTCTGTTTGGAGAAGCGGCCCGCTTCCATGATCGGCATGCTCGCTTCCGTCGGAACATACACTACCTGCAGATCATTCTTCTGCAAGCCCTGTATCCACTGATATTTCAGGTAATTTTCCGAGAGGCTGCTGGCAATGATCGTGTTGCTTTTCGCGACGCCCTCGGCGCGCGCCACTTCGATCTCCGCATCCTTTTTGGCTTTCACGAGCTCGAACTGCTTTTGCAGAGACTCTTGTTCGGTTTTCAGTTTCACCTCGATGCTTTGGGCAAACGCCGCGGGGAGGCGCACGTCGCGCAAGAGGACGTCCTGCACCATGATGCCGCGCGGCTCCAGTTTTTCCTTCAGAAACATGGCTATTTTTTCCCCGATCTCTTTGCGGCTTTGCTCGCTGTACAGGGCTTTTACTTCATATCCGCTGATGGTGTTGCGGATGGCCTCGCGGACATACGGCTCCAAAATGGTCTCGCGGAAATTCCGGCCGATGGTCTTACGGACCTTGACCACCTGATCCGCGGGGGTGTTGTAGATGATGGACACGTCCAGCGTCGAGATCAGGCCCTCGGAGGAGGGGACCTGTGCCGTTTCCTTGATCTCCTGCGTCTTGATGCTCCATTTCTCTATCCAGGTGAAGACTCGTATATAAAAATGCCAGCCGGTGCTTACGGGCTGGTCCATGATCTTTCCGAAATCGGCGCGGACACCCGACTCACCGTCTTCGATCACCGTCAGGCCCATAAAACCGGCCGCCAAAAGGAACACGAAAAATACGGCGATGAACGCCGATGAAATTCCAACGCCAATGGGCCTCATATTTCCTCCTTATCGTTTTTCCTAAACAAAATATTGTATAATGACTGCGTGAAGAACGATACAAAATTAAGCATCTTGCATCTCACGACGCATTTGGACATCGGCGGGATCACGCGCTATATCGGGGTGGTGGCCGGGGAAATGGCCAAAAGAGGACACCGGATGACCGTGGTTTCCTCCGGAGGCGCGCTGAGCGGGAGCCTGAAAAGAAAAGGGATAGCCTGCCACGCGTTCCCCATTCGGGTGAAAAGCGAGCTGCACCCCAAACTCTTCCTGGCGCTCCCGCGCATCGAGGCGTTGATGAGAACGGAGCCGTTCGATGTCATCCACGCGCATACGCGTGTTACGCAGGTCGTCGCTTTCCTGGTCGCCGGGAGGCTCAAGCTTCCCGTTGTCACCACCGCGCACGGATTTTTCAAAACCAATTTGGGCCGGAGGTTTTTTCCCTGTTGGGGAAACAAAGTGATCGCCATCAGCCCTCTAGTCGGTGAAGAACTGCAAAAGACGCACGGCATCAACAAGGACCGCATCCGGGTCGTTGACAACGCCATAGACGTGGAAGACTTTGAACGCCATCTGAGCGAGAAAGACGCCCGGGATGCGCGCCGTGAATGGGGCATTGCGCCCGGCGCGCTTGTTTTGGGATGCGTGGCGCGTCTCGTGAGGGACAAAGGCCAGGCGTATCTTCTCGAGGCGGCGAAGCTTCTTTTGACCGACTATCCGGCTCTCGAAGTGTTGCTAGTGGGCGACGGGCGGGAAAAGGAGGAGTTGAAACGGCTCTCGGAACGGCTTGGCCTCGCCGGCCGCGTGCATTTTGTTGCCGGCGTACCAGACATCACTTTAGCCCTATCCGCCATGGATATTTCCATCCATCCGGCGACTTATAGAGAAGGTTTTGGCCTGTCCATCGCCGAGGCCATGCTGGCCGGAAAACCCGTGATCGCCACGGACATCCCGGCCGTGAGCCATATCCTGAAAAACGGCGTCAACGGACTTCTGATCCCGCCGAAAAACGCGGAGGCCATCGCCGAGGCTGTGCGCACTCTGAAGAACAACCCCGCGCAGGCGCAGGCCTTCGCCGAAAAAGGGCGCAGCATGATCCGAGAGATCTGCTCACCACGCAGGATGGCTGACCAGGTCGAAGCGGTTTACCGCGAGGCGATAGGAGAGAAGCGTGGCTGAGGGCGGCCTGAAAGGACTGAGCGTCGTTTATTTCGAGACGCGGCTTGCCAAGACCATCGGCGACCTTATCGCGCTGCAAGGAGGCGAAGGTTTCTCCGCGAAGGCGGTGAAAGAAGCGCCGCTTGAAAAAAATGCCGATACCTTCGCTTTTGGCGAAAAGTTCCTGCGCGGGGACATCGATCTTCTCATCCTTCTTACGGGCGTCGGCACCAAAACGCTTTTGGCACTGCTCGAGACGCGCTACAAGCGCGAGGACATCGTCGAGGCATTCAAGAGAACAAAGATAGTGCCGCGCGGACCCAAACCCGAGCGCGTGCTGAGAGAGCTTGGAGTGTCTTGGGCGTTCAGTGTGCCTGAACCAAATACCTGGCATGAACTTCTCGGCGTACTGGATGGCAATAAGGCCGTAGTCCCCGTGGCCGGCCGGTGCGTGGCCGTGCAGGAATACGGCGCAAGCAATCCGGCACTTCTCGATGCGCTGCGCGAAAGGGGTGCGAACCTGATCGTCCTGAAAGTGTATCGCTGGACGCTTCCAGACGACATCGGTCCTTTGAAGGCCGCCGTGACAGGGCTTCTCGAGTCCAAGTTCCAGGTCGCACTTTTCACGACCTCCGTGCAGGTAGACCATCTTCTGCAGGTGGCCGAAACGATGGGAGTGGCCGCAACTTTGAAAAAATCCCTTCACAAGATCGCCATCGCGTCCATCGGTCCCGACTGCAGCGAAACGCTCAGGTTTCATGGTCTAGAACCCGACATCGAGCCCCAAAGCACTAAAATGGGGGCGTTGGTCATAGAAACGGCCGCGAAAGCGCGCCAGGTCCTGGAAAAGAAAAAAGGATGAACGCGCTCGAGGACTCCGTATTTCTCAGGGCCTGCCGCCTTGAGAAAACCGACCGCACGCCGGTGTGGCTGATGCGCCAGGCCGGGCGTTACATGAAGTCCTACCGAGAGATCAGAGCGAAGACGCCATTCCTGACTCTCTGCAAAGACAAAGACCTCGCCGCCGAGGTCACCGTCACCGCGCAGAAAAAGATCGGGGCCGATGCGGCGATCATTTTTTCCGACATCCTCCTCCTCCTCGAACCCATGGGGCTCGAGCTGGATTATCTGAAAGGGGACGGTCCCCGCATCGGGAATCCCGTGCGCAGGCCGGAGGACGCCAAGCGCCTCACCGACCCCGACCCGGCTCGCTCACTCTCCTTTGTGTATGCCGCGGTGAAAGAAAGCCGCCGGCGTCTCGCACCGGATATCCCGCTGATCGGGTTTGCCGGCGCTCCGTTCACGCTCGCTTCCTATATGATCGAGGGCGGCTCGACGCGGGATTTCGCGCACACAAAGGCGTTCATGAACGGCGCGGGCTGGAGGCCGCTGATGCGGAAGGTGGTCCGTGGGACCGTGGAACACCTGAACGCGCAGGCAAAGGCCGGCGCCCAGGCCTTGCAGCTTTTCGACAGCTGGGCAGGTTATCTTGAAAGGGCCGAATACGAAAAATTTGTCCTACCTTATTCCTCCGAGGTCATTCGCGGTGTGAAAAAAGGTGTCCCCGTGATCCATTTCGGCACGCACACGGGAAAATTCATTGACCTCGTGGCCCGCGCGGGGGGAGACGTGATCGGTGTCGACCATCGCATGGGTCTCAGGGCGGCGTGGAAGAACATCGGCCATCACAAGGGGATACAGGGAAACCTGGACCCGGCCATACTCTCCAAAGGTTCGCGCGACCGTATTCGGAGTGAAGTGAAGCGTATCCTGAAAGAAGCGGCCGGACGGCCCGGGCATATTTTCAACCTCGGACACGGGGTACTGCCGGAGACGCCGGTTGAGAACGTCATCGCACTCGTGGACATGGTGCGCGAGCTGAGTGAAAAATGACGAAAACAGCGTTCCTTCTCATCGGTTTCGGCGGACCGCGCGGTCCCAAGGAAGTGCAGCCTTTTCTGGAAAGCGTTTTGAAAGGTGTATCGCTTCCGCCCGAAAGATTTCAGGAAGTTCTGAGGCATTATGAGGCGCTAGGCGGCGTCTCCCATTACAACGAAGAGACGCTTGCGCAGAAACAGGCGCTGGAGCGCTGGCTGGCTGAAAAAGGTGCGTCTTTTCAGGTCGGCCTCGCGTTCCGGCACTCCACTCCGAGTCTCGCCGATGGGCTGGAAGTGTTCGGAAAATTCGGCGTGAAAAAGGTAGTTGGTTTCGTGCTTTCTCCTTTCCGCTGCCAGGCTAGTTTCGGGAAATATCTCGCCGCGATGGATGAGGCGAAAAGAGTTTCCGGTGCCGGTATCGATATCGTCTACACCGACGAATTTTTCTCGCACCCACTTTTCATCGAAGCGGTAGCCGCCCGCATCGTGGAAACACAGCGTGCGCTGGACGGGGACTCAAAGCCTTTCACCGTCTTCACGGCTCATTCGATCCCGGTTTCCATGGACGAGGAGAGCGGCTACTCGCGACAGTTCCAGAACACCGCCGCCCTCATCGCCCGCAAACTGGATCTGGGGGACACCTGGACAGTCGCTTATCAGAGCCGAAGCGGTAGCCCAAGAGACGCCTGGCTTGAACCATCCGTGGAAGCGGTGATACGCACCGTCGACCTCGAACAGTTCAACCGCGTGCTTCTCGTGCCGATCGGGTTCCTCTGTGATAACACCGAAGTCATGTACGACCTCGATGTCGACGCGCGCCGCGTCGCCGAATCGAGAGGGCTGCGTTACCGGAGAGCCTCCACGGTGAAGCATCACCCAAAATTCATCGAGCTCATGGGGACGCTTCTCCTCGAGAAATCCGCGTGATACAATATTTCTTCTTACGAAAGGACAGCGACTCATGAAACTCTTCTGTTTTCCTAGGTCCGGCAATTCCCGCGAAGTACGCATCGTGCTCGCGGAAAAAGGTATTTCTTATCAGGCGATAGACATCCACTCGGACAAGGCCGCGGCCGAAAGCGAGGAGTTCAAAAAAGCCAGCCCTCTAAAAAAAGTCCCCGCCATCATCGACGGGGAGGTTTACATGTCCGAGGCGTTCCTCATCAACCAGTACCTCGATGAGAAATACCCGAGTCCCTCTCTGATGCCGAAATCTTCTGCCGAGAAGGCGGAGATACAAAAATTCGTGAATGAAATCGACAAAAAAATGGTGTTGAACATCGGGCTCCTTGTTATAGAGTGCCTTTTGAAGCCCAAGCCCGACCAACGCGAGGACTTCAAGGAGAAAAAGCGCGCCGAGGTCATCGAGGGTCTGAGACAGCTCGATCAGAGACTCTTGGGAAAAGATTATCTATTCGGCGATTTTTCACTGGCTGACGTAGCCGTCACGCCTCATCTGGCTGCTCTTCCTATATTGGGCGTGACTGTTCCTCCTGAGCTGAAAAATCTGGCCGCATGGTTTGATCGGATTAAAGCAAGACCCAGTTTTAAACAATCACAAAGTTAAAAGCCGGCGGGGCCTGGCTCGCATTGTTCTGTAACTCAACCTCCTCCACCCCTTCTCTCTTTGCTCTCCGCTCGCTGGCCCTACATGAGAAAAGCGAACATGACACTGGAACTTGAGATTTTAAAAACTGCGTTCGGCGGCGATGGCATCGCCTCCTATAATGGCAAGGTGTGCTTTGTCGAGGGGGCCCTGCCGGGTGAGCGGGTCGAGGCCGAGGTCCTGCAGGACAAAAAAAATTTCCTGAAAGCCCGCGTAGTAAAAATTTTGAAAGCATCACCGCGTCGCATCGAGTCGGCCTGCCAATATTACTCCCACTGCGGAGGCTGCCAATACCACCATGTCTCCTACGAGGAAGAACTTCACCTGAAACAAGAGCAGGCGCGCGAGACACTCGATCGCATCGGCGTGGCCGCTGCTCTCCAGCCGATACGCCACGCCCCCAAAGAACAGGGCTAC
>CAZTBX010000040.1:0-3299 GCA_964612035.1 uncultured Planctomycetia bacterium | reverse complement strand
TACCCCCTGATCAAAGAATACCTTATGGGAGACTTGAGGATAGTGTTGGTCGCGCTTTTCTGGGGTGGCGTGTTTCTTATCGTCTTTGAACGCCTGCACCGCGAAAAAGGCGACGCTCTAGATGACCTGTCAAAGATCCCCTACTCCAAGGCGCTTCTCATAGGCGTGTTTCAGGCCGTCGCGGTGATCCCGGGTGTCTCGCGTTCGGCGGCCACGATCGTGGGAGGCCTCTTTCTCGGACTGAAAAGAAAGACCATCGTCGAGTTGTCATTTCTTGTCGCCATCCCAACGCTTCTGGCAGCCACAGGTCTGGACCTCGTGAAACACCGAAGCGCGTTTTCCTCGGCGGAGCTCGGCGTGCTTGTCGTAGGCACCCTCGCGTCCTTCGTCACTTCGGTACTGTCCATCAAATTTTTCCTCCGCTTCATCGAAAAGCACGATTTTACGCCTTTCGGCGTGTACCGCGTCGTCGCGGCCGTCGTCTTCTGGTTTTTTCTATGAAAAGCCGCGCACAGCGCTTAGTGCTCATGAATCCGGGTCCCGTGAACGTGTCGGAACGCGTGCGAAAAACGCTTCTTGGACCGGACATCTGCCATCGGGAACCTGAGTTCTCCGCCCTCCTGGGTTCCACCCGTGAAAAACTGCTTCGTGTGTTCGGGATCTCAAAAACGCATACGGCGGCGTTTTTCACCGGCTCCGGGACCTCGGCCGTTGAAGCCATGCTTTCCTCGTTCGCCGACCCGCATAAAAAAATCCTGGTCCTTTCGAACGGTGTTTACGGTGAGCGTATGAAAAAAATACTGGAACTTGCGGACACGCCCGTCATCTCTCTCGTGAGCCCGATCGGGCACTTTCCGGACTTGGCCAAGGTTGAATCACTTTTAAAAAATGATGCGTCCATCCACGGAGTAGCGATGGTGCATCACGAGACCTCCAGCGGCATGCTGAATCCCCTCGCACCCGTCGGCGCGCTCAGCAAAAAATATAAAAAAACCTTTCTAGTGGACGCTGTGAGCTCGCTCGGTGCCGAACGCGTCGATCTTAAAAAGGACGGTATTGGGTTCGCCGCAGGCACTTCGGGGAAGTGCCTTCACGGTTTTCCCGGCGTCTCTTTCGTCATCGTCTCGAACGAAGAAGCGGAAAAATTAGAGGAAAAAAAGCCGCGGTCGCTTTATCTGGACCTACGGAACGCACTGCACCATCAGAAAAAAAACGACACGGCGTTCACGCCGGCTGTGCAGATATTTTACGCGCTGCATGAAGCGCTGAAAGAACTGGCGGAGGAAGGTCTTGAGCAGCGTATCGCAAACTATGCCGAGCGCAGCGCCGTTCTGGAAAAAGGGTTCATCGATCTTGGGCTTCGTTTCCTCGTCGAAAAAAAACATCGCTCGCATGTGCTGACGGCCCTTTGGCTACCCGCGTCCGTTTCCTACGAAAAACTGCATGACCGGCTGAAAAAAGAAGGATTCGTCATCTATGCCGGCCAATCCGCTCTGAAAGACAGGATATTCCGCGTCGCCAACCTCGGCAACATGAGCCGCGCGGATCTAAAACGCTTTCTCTCAAGTCTCGGGAACATCCTCCCATGACCGATTTTCGGCTAAACCGTGTTTTTTCGAGACCCCTCACCCGCCTTCTTTTAAGAACGCCACTCACCCCGAACCAGATCACTTTCCTGACGCTCGCGTTCGGCGTGTTGGCCGGCGTCTTTTTTTCAAGCGGGGTCTACGCTCAGACGCTTTTGGGCGCTTTCCTTTACCAGACCGCGGTGGTGCTCGATAACTGCGACGGCGAAGTGGCAAGGGCCAAGAACATGAAAAGCGAGTTCGGAAGCTGGCTGGACATCGCGGCGGACTTTTTCACGGACATGGCGCTCTTCATAGGCATCGGCCTGGGAATTCATCGACAGGGGGTCGAAGGGCCTGTGCTCCTTTTCACGCTCCTTTGCGTGAGCGGCTCGGCACTCCACGTCCTTCTCGTCGTGATGGAAAAGATCAGGGGGTTTGGACCCGCCGTGTATCAAGCGCCTCATCCCGAACACGCAGAAAGGAAGAATTTTTGGCTCACTCTCTTCGACGCTTTGCGTGAAGGTGATATTTCCTGGGTGGTGGTGCTTTTCGCCGTCTTCAACGGCATGTCGTGGCTGCTTTGGCTCGGGGGGATCTACATGCAGGCGCTTTGGATCGGCGCGCTTCTCGTCAATTTCCGATGGACTTTCCTGAAAAGGCCTTCCGCGTGAAACTCCTGAAGATCTTTTTCATCGGTCTCGGGTGTTTCATCCTTTACACGACCATGAAGTCGGTCGGTTTCGAGAATATCGGCTCGCAGATCGCGGAGTTGAACTTGCGTCTTTGGCCTCTGCTCGTGATCTACCCTGTCATCTTCGCGTTCGACACGCTCGGATGGGCCTATGCGTTCCCGGGGGATTATCCGAAGCACATCCCTTTCTCGGGCCTCTACGCTGCCCGCATCATCGGAGAGGCGCTGAACGTGATCATCCCTTTTTCCGCGTCCCTGGGCGGCGAGCCTGTCAAAGCGGAAATTTTAAAACGCCGTTACGGCCTGCCCCTTTCCGAGGGCTACGCCTCTATCCTCATCGTGCACACCACTTTTTGGATCTCCCTGAATATTTTCGTGATCGGCGGCGTTCTCCTCACCGTGAAGACACTGCCCTTGACACCGGTGCTCTGGCATTCCGTGCTCGCCTTCCTCGTGTCGCTGGCGTTCGTGGCGATGTTCCTTATCGTCGGGCTTCATTTCGGGATATTCAAGCGTATCCATTCGCTCGGACACCGCCTCCGCTGGTGGGGAGCGGAGACCGATGAAAAAAGGGAGCGGCTCATTCAGTTGGACCAGAGGATCAAAAAATTCTACACGGAGGACCGCAGAAGGTTCTTTTTCTCTACGTTTTTCAATTTTCTCGGATGGCTCACCGGTTCTCTAGAAGTGTATTTCATCGCTCATCTTGTCGGCATGCCGGTCAGCTTCACCGAGGCCTGGCTTCTGGAGGCGCTGATCCAGGTGCTACGTATCGTGACGTTTTTCATCCCGGGAAGCTTGGGGGCCCAGGAGGGCGGGATCGTGCTTATTTTTTCCCAGTTCGGGTTCGGGCAGCAGGCAAGCGTGATGTTCGCGGTGATCCGCCGCCTGCGAGAAGTGGTGTGGGTGGGGGGAGGGCTCATTCTCTGGTCGCTTTTAAAGGACAAACCGTCAACCAAGAACATTGTTCATAAAGCTTAAACTAGGGCCACCGGGTGTCTCGCATTGTTCTCGATCGACCGTCTGATTTTCCCCGCCGA
>CAZTBX010000039.1:0-19771 GCA_964612035.1 uncultured Planctomycetia bacterium | reverse complement strand
GTCATAGAAGTCGAAGCTCTCAGCTCGTAGACGCAGATCGCCCCCGAATTTCGTGCCTTTAAGCCATGGCACGATCTCGGTCATGCCTGTGGCGGCGGGGGGCTGTATTGGAGCACCCGATAGAGGGGTTTCAAGCACTGTCCTTGATTCCAGCTGTTGAATACGGATATTTTGCGCGTCAATGGTGGTCTGCATTTGAGCCATTTGTTTTTTCATGCTTTCGAGCATGGCCATCATGTCGCCTGACGAGTTAGCAAAAGCCAAGGGAGTGTGCAAAACAAGGATCCACACAAGCGCGAGTCCGAACGATTTCTTCATGTTTCCTCCAGTCCTAATATTGAAAAAGTATACTTAAACATTGTGAGGGTATTGTGAAGCCACTATAAATTTTTTATGAAAAGGCTAGGCAACACGAAGGGCGATCTTGCCCTGGGTGTGGAAGGTTTCGATCTGCTCATGGGCCTTGGCGGCTTCGGAGAGGGGATACACAGCGGAAACCTTCACGCGGAGCTTTCTATCGTCGATCCATTCGCGGATCTGGTCAAGCTGCGTCACATTGGGTTCGACGAAAACGTAGTGGACCCGGACGCCGCGTGACTTGGCTAGCGCCTCATCGCCCGGTTCCACGATGGTGACCAGCGTCCCGCCGCGTCGCACGAGATCGTAGCATTTTAGGAGCGACTCGCCGCCTACGCAGGCGAAAATGACATCCGCGCCTTTTTTGAATACGCGTTTCACCCCGTCACGGAAATCGCCTTCGTGGTAATCAATGGCCGCCGTCGCACCTAGCTTCTTTATATAACTATGGTTCTTTTTGCTGGCCACGCCCACGACTTTTGCACCGGTGATGCGGCCGTATTGCACGGCGAAAGAGCCGACACCACCGGAAGCGCCAGCGACGACGATGTTTTGGCCTTTTTTCAATCCTCCCGCCTGAAAAACCGACTGATAGGCGGTCAGTGCCGCGAGCGGGATGGCTGCCGCTTCCTCAAAGGAGGCCCGGCGGGGTTTTAGGGTGATATAACTTTCAGGAATGGCAATGTACTCGGCGTAGCAGCCTTTTTCGATGACAGGCCGGCGGCAGTAACCATACACTTCGTCGCCAGGCTTGAAACGGCGGGCGCTGTGGCCTACGGTTTCGACGACCCCTGCCATGTCCCAGCCGAGTATGAGAGGCAGGCAATGCGGATAGCCACGTTTTTGGAGCACACCTTCGCGGATCTTGAAGTCAACGGGGTTCACTCCAGCCGCTCTGATGCGCACGAGTACTTCGCCTTCGCCCGGCTCAGGTTTGGGGATATCGGCAAGCGTCAGCTTGTCTCTCCCGCCGAACTCCTTGATGATCACCGCTTTCATCGCGAAACTCCTTGTCCGGCCATGCTAGCAGTCCCAAGGCTGTGCGTCAAATAAAGGGCCTTATTTCCGTGCATTTTATTGACATTTAATAGCAAGGTGCTAGACTAACGGCGCTCAAAAATTCTCCAATATCGCGGGGTAGAGCAGCCTGGTAGCTCGTCGGGCTCATAACCCGAAGGTCGTTGGTTCAAATCCAACCCCCGCTACCAAATAAAATGGCCCATCTTTTTTGATGGGTCATTTTATTTGGTAACCAAAGGTGATTTGATTGTAAGCGGTTTTTAAGCGAAACAGTCAAATCTAAGGCGAGCCGCCGTAGGCGGCGAAGCACTTATGTCGCGGAGCTTTTGGTCTATCGACCAACCCCCGCTACCAAAAATAAAAGCCCTCATGAAAAATGGGGGCTTTTATTTTTGTCCGAGGGGGAAACGTTGTTTCCCCCTTACGGCGCGTCCGCGGCGATAGACCAAATACTCCCGTTTGGCCGCGGCGCTGTAACCCCCTTCCACAGAGGAACAAAAGACCTGTAGCAAGGGAAAGGGGGAAGTTATCCCCCTTTCCCTTGTTTTATCCTTTTTCCCCTCCAATGGAAGATGTTATGTGTCGGGACAACCCCCATTACCAAATAAGTAACTCCGCCGAAACACATCCGTAACCTTCATTCTTAGAATCTACGGAGTAGATCATTTGGTCGAAATCCTAAAAGTAAGGAGAACCTATGGAAACAAAGGTAGCGCTGGATACCATCTGGGTCCTCGTTACGGGAATGCTGGTGTTCTTCATGAACCTCGGCTTCTCGTGCGTGGAAGCGGGTTTTCAGCAAAGTAAGAACTGCGTGAATATCCTGTCCAAGAACTTTGTCGTGTTCGCGGCCTCGACGGTCGCGTTCTGGTTCATCGGCTGGGGGCTCATGTTCGGCGATGGGAGCCCATTTGTCGGTTTGCAGGGTCTGTTCATGGTCGGCGGGGCGGACAACAGCCCGGCGACGGCTGACGCCTACCAAGGCGTTTACAGCTCGTTGAACTGGACTGGCATTCCACTGGCCGCGAAGTACTTTTTTGAGTTGGTTTTCGCGGGGACCGCGGCGACGATCGTCTCGGGTGCTGTCGGAGGCCGCATCAAGTACTTTTCATTCATAGTTTTTTCGTTGATCCTCGTCGGTTTGATCTATCCGGTCACCGGCCATTGGATCTGGGGCGGCGGCTGGCTGGCGAAAAGTGGTTTCTGGGACTTCGCCGGTTCCACCGTGGTTCACTCCGTGGGCGGTTGGGCCGCTTTGACGGGAGCGATCATCCTGGGCCCCCGTTTCGGGAAGTTCGGTTCTAACGGAAGGATCAACTCGATCCCCGGCCACAGCATGTCGCTGGCTCTGATCGGCGCTTTCGTTCTGTGGCTCGGATGGTTCGGATTCAATCCGGGTAGCACGATGGCGGCGGATCCGCGTCTAATAGCGCATATCTGCGTGACCACCAACATGGCCGCTTGCACGGCACTGCTCTCCGCGGTCATGATGTCGACCTTCCTGCTGAAAAAGCCCGACTTCGGCATGACGATCAACGGCTGTCTCGCCGGCCTCGTGGCCGTGACCGCGCCTTGCGCGTTCATTAGCGTGAGCAGTGCGGCGATCATCGGACTCATCGCCGGAGCCGTTGTGGTTCCCGCGGTTATTTTCTTCGACAAGATCAAAGTGGATGATCCAGTGGGTGCCACATCGGTGCATTTGGTGTGCGGCATCCTGGGAACTCTCTCCGTGGGCTTGTTCGCGGAAGACTGGGTCAGCCCGAACACCACCGGAAACGGCCTTTTATTCGGCGGCGGCACCAAGCTTCTCATGGCGCAGTTGACAGGTGTCGTGGCGGTCGGAGCCTTCGTGCTCGTAACCTCCTCGATCACGTGGCTGGCCATCAAAGCGATGATGGGCCTCCGCGTCAGCCTTCACGAGGAGATCGAAGGACTGGATATCGGCGAACATGGCAACCAGGCCTATCCGGACTTCGTTACCCGTAAATCCCATATCAGCTACCTGGGAGCTGCGAGTGGCGCCACAACAGTTGAACCAGCCGGGCATGCTGCTCCGGTAGGAAAGTGAGGTAATCGATGAAAAAAATCGAAGCCATCATCCGGCCGGAAAAACTCGACGACGTCCGCCGGGCGCTCGAAGCCTCGGGCTATCCGGGGATCACGATCACGGAAATAGAAGGGCATGGAAAGCAAAAGGGCGTGACTCAACAGTGGAGAGGGGAAGTGTACAAGGTGGATCTGCTTCCCAAGGTCAAAGTCGAGATCGTTGTCTCGGATAGGGACCAGGAGAAGATCCTGTCGGCGATCCAGAAGGCTTCCAACACCGGCTCCGTCGGTGACGGCAAGATCTTCGTCTCCGATGTTTCAGAGGTGGTTCGTATCCGCACGAACGAGCGCGGAGAGAAAGCTCTTTAATCCGCGTTCATGTAGAAAGACCCGGCGCCGTAGTTAAAACTACGGCGCCGTTTTTTACTTACAAGAGTATGAAACCTATGGATATGAAACGATCACTATCGAAAAACATAGAAGAAGTATTTCTCTCAGAGGCGTTGGGCCACGCGAGCGCCTGTGACGTGGTACTACCGGCCGATAAGAAGATGCTTGCCCGCAAGGGATCGATGATCATCCCGCGCACGATCGCTCGTCTCGCAGCCGAGGGCATCGACAGGATCTTTGTTTACCGCAAACCGCGGGTATCCGTTATCATCGTTGGTGATGGTCTTATCGCTCCGGGTGGCGCGCTCTCACCCGGAAGATCTTACGATTTCGGCAGTGCGGCGCTTAAGGCGGCGCTCGATATGATGCGGATACGTCCCGTTTTCATGCGCTGCCTGCCGGGTGAGTCCAAAGCACTGGACAAAGTGGTGTCGTTCGCGCTGGATCAAAGTGATATCGTCATTCTCGTTGTCAAAGAAGTGAAACAGGGCATTCGCGAGGTCCGCAAGTTTTTGAAAGGCAGCAAAAAACAGGTTTTTTGCCTGTCTTACGACTCGGACCAGATATTCGAGTGCTTCGACAAGTTCATCCAGCCCGCGATACGCGCGTTCATGGGCTGTACGAGTTCGGAGGAAAGCGCATGTGGAATGAACTGATCTGGGCCCTGCCTTTCGTACTCCTTTTGGTATCCATCGCGGTATTGCCGCTCGCTCAGAAACATTGGTGGGAGAAAAATTTCCCTCTTGTGTGCCTTGGTCTGGCGCTCATCGTCGCGTTCCATTTTATTTTTCAATTAAAACATCATGAAAGTCTCACCCACACCACGCTCGAGTATTTCAGCTTCATTTCCCTGATCGGCTCTCTCTTCGTGGTCTCGGGAGGCATCCACATCAACGTGAAAGGTGAGGCGACGCCGGCGGTGAACACGCTCTTTTTGTTCATCGGCGCAGTGCTCGCGAACGTGCTTGGGACCACTGGCGCGTCGATGCTGCTCGTACGGCCTTGGATGCGCATGAACAAATACCGGTTGACCGCCTACCATACGGTATTTTTCATTTTCATCGTGAGCAATATCGGCGGCGGGCTCACGCCGATCGGCGACCCGCCGCTTTTTCTCGGATATTTGAAAGGTGTGCCCTTCTTTTGGGTGATCCAGAACGTTTGGGCGGCCTGGGCCGTCGCGATGGCGTATTTGCTGGTGCTTTTCTTCGTGATCGACACGCGGAATTTCAAAAAGGCGCCGCTCGAGGTCCGTAAAAAGGAGACCGCCCACGAGGAATGGCGGTTCGAGGGAATGCACAACGTTGTGTTCCTCGCCATGATCCTCGGCGCCGTTTTCATTAACAGGCCGCCTTTTTTGAGAGAGGCGATCATGATCGCCGCCGCGTTATTGTCCTATTTCACGACACCGAAGCCGGTGCATGAGAGCAACGATTTCAATTTTGGGCCCATCAGGGAAGTGGCGATCCTGTTCGCCGGTATATTTGTCACCATGATCCCCGCGCTCGAATGGTTGGAAAAATACGCTTCCCAGCTCGGCATCACGAGCCCCGGCCAGTTTTTTTGGGGCAGCGGCATCCTGTCGGGTGTGCTCGACAACGCGCCGACATATTTGAATTTCCTGAGCGTGGCGCTCGGCTTGTTCGGAAGCGGCGCGGCACACGCCGGCCATTCGGGGGTCGCGATGCTTCTAGCCGAACATCCCCAGTACATTCGCGCCATCAGCGTGGGGTCGGTGTTCTTCGGCGCCGTGACATACATCGGCAACGGGCCGAACTTTCTAGTGAAATCCATCGCCGAGCAGTCCAAAGCCAAGACGCCTAGTTTTTTCGGGTATTTGTTCAATTACAGCGTCCCTATTCTCATTCCCATCTTTTTTGTCATCTGGTTCCTTTTTTTTCGCGCCTAGCGGTATAATAAAACTATGGAAAAGATAGCCCGTTTTTTAAAGAACCGTACTTTCGTGAATCTAGCGACGGCGGACAAGGAAGGCCAGCCCAATGCCGTGCCGAAGTTCTATCTGAAATTCGAGCCCCCGCACATTTATCTCATCGATTACACGATCGCAAGAACGGTCAACAATCTAAGGGCGAATCCGAGGGCCTCGATCCCTTTGACAGACTTGGAAAATCTCGAAGGGTATCGCATCAATGGGTCTGTCGAATTGATCGAGAAAGGGTCCGAATTTGGGGTGCTCGCCAAAGAGCTTAGCAAGAAACTCGTCCATCTTTCCGCCGATCGCGTCATCGAGGCGGTACGCACCGGCAAAAAGTCGCAACGCTTTGAAATGGAACTGCCAGACAAGTTCATCGCCATCAAATTCAAGATCGAAGACATCGTGAAGATCGGCCCGCAGGGCGATCTGTACAGGGAAGAAATGGGCCAGGAGCCGCAAAGCCATGGACTTCTTCGAAGCCGAAAGATCAAAAAAAACCCATCCTGAGCCGTTGGCCGTGCGCATGCGGCCGACCTCACTCGCCGAGTTCTCCGGTCAGGCGCATATCCTGGCACCCGGCAAGCTTCTGCGCCGAGCCATCGAGTCGGACAAGATCTCATCCATCGTGCTCTATGGCCCTCCGGGCACCGGCAAGACCACGCTCGCGGCGGTGATCTCCAATGAAACGAAGTCCCATTTCGAACCCATGAATGCCGTGACCAGCAACGTGGCTGAAATACGCAAGGCCATCGATCAGGCGAAAAAGCGCTATCAGCTGAGATCGCAAAAGACCATCCTCTTCATCGATGAAATCCACCGTTTCAACAAGGCTCAGCAGGACGTGCTCATGCCCGACGTCGAAAAGGGGAATCCCATTCTCATCGGTGCCACCACGCACAACCCGTTTTTTTCGATAGTGCCGGCGCTTCTTTCCCGCTCCCTGGTGTTTGAGCTGAAGCCGCTTGCCGAGGAGGACATCGCGGCTATTTTGAAACGCGCCCTTTCGGACAAAACGCGGGGGTTCGGCAACGAGGCGGTACAGATGGACGCGGATGCCGTCGGGTTCTTATCCAAAATTTCGGACGGGGATGCGCGCCGCGCGCTGAATGCGCTGGAGCTTGGGGTGCTCACGACAAAAAAAGAGAGCGGGCGCATTCATTTCACGAAAAAAATAGCGGAAGAATCGATCCAGAAAAAAGCCGTGGTGTATGACGCCGATGGAGACCAGCACTACGACACGATCTCAGCCTACATCAAGTCCATGCGCGGCTCGGACCCCGATGCGGCGATCTATTATCTCGCGAAAATGCTCTACGCCGGCGAAGACCCGCGCTTCATCGCGAGGCGTCTTGTGATCTGCGCGGCCGAGGACGTGGGCAACGCTGACCCGCAGGCGCTAGTGGTCGCGAACGCCGCGCACCAGGCGTCGGAGTTCATCGGCATGCCCGAAGCGCAGATACCGCTCGCGCAAGCCACCGTGTATGTCGCTTGTTCGCCCAAATCAAATGCCTCTTATCTTGCCATCGAAAAAGCGATGAAAGACGTCGCCGAAGGGAAAACGCTGGAAGTGCCCGCGTACCTGAAGGACACGCATTACAAGGGGGCCGCAAACCTCGGTCATGAGGGTTACAAGTATGCCCATGACTACGAGCGGCATTACGTGAACCAGGCCTATCTACCCGAAGAAAAAAGATATTATGTTCCCACCGAGCAGGGACACGAGAAGAAATTCAAAGAATATCTTGAATTTTTGCGGACGACGGCGGATAAACCGGCGAAGCGGCCCGGCTGACGCTTAGGTCGCGAGGGGATATTTGGGTTTTGGTTGAGGAGGTTTGGCTTCCAGTATGAACGGATTGAAGCCATAGAGAGAAAAATATACCCAGGCCGTCGATGAAACGGAAGAACCGGCGGCTGTTTTCCAGTAAGGATTGTCTGAAAAGACCTGCGCCCCCGATAGGTCGGCATACACATAGCTCAGCGAGCCGCTCTCGAGGATCGCGTTGTTTGAATTAAGACCGGCAAAATAAGTGGCACGGCTTTGATAAAGGGTCACCTTCGTGGTGTCCAGCGTTTTCGCTTGTGAATAGTAGCTCGCCAGCGCCTTGTACAAGTCGATCATCTGATTGGTGCCTTCCACCCATTTCATGCCGCCGCGCCCGATGGCCGAGGCGTTGACCGCATCCGAGAAATCAAACCCTTTTGCCGTCAGGATGTTTTGCCCGAACGATCCGTCATTTTGCACGGCAAAATTACTTTCCGTCTTGGCGACCAGATCATCGGCGCTGACGCCGAAATCTTTTTTCAGATTATCGACGCCGATTGCGAGAATGGCCCAGGAATTGGTGTCCAGGGATTTGATGCTGTCGCCCGCGCCGCGTCTGAAAAGACCGGACACGGGGTCATACGCCTGGTATTTGAGCCAACTCGTGACACCGGCAAGCTCGTTCGAAAAGGCCAGCCGGTCCGATTGCAGCGTCGCTTTTACCGACAAAATTTTTAGAACCGCGTAATAGTCGAGGTTGTTTTCAGTAGAAAAAATATTTCCCCAGAAAGTGCCGCCCGCACCCATGGCGATGCCGCCGTTTTGATGGGGGAGAGACTGCATCCACTTTCCGATCTTTGTCGCCAGGGTGAGACCGTTGGAATTCCCGGTTTTGGCGTAATATTGAAGACTGAACAGAGCGATCCAGGCGTTGGGGCCGGCAAGCCGGTCGTACTCGATCTTCGTGCCACCCACGCTTTGCGTGTTGTAAACCGTCCAATAGCCGTTACCATCCCACTGGGAATTGTAAAAATTGAATATCTTTTGGGCATCCGAGGTGTTGCCTTGTTTCAGAAGGACTATTCCTGACAAGGCCTGGTCGTAAGTGAACGCCTGATCGACGAGAGCCGGGTCGTTGGGAAAGCTGGCTACTAGTCCCAGCGGGCTCGTTGCTTGGTTCTTTACTACCCAGCTGGTGATGGCGGCCGCGTCTTGAGTGGGGGTACTGGCCCGGCGAGTCTCGGCATTTTGTGTTTCCTCAAGCATAGCCAATTCCCGCTGACGCTGGATCTGACGAGTATTTCTTAGAAAAGATTCTTCAACGTTCGCAGCAGGTGCTCCCGGGGAAGCTGCTGATCTTTTGAGCGGATATTCCAAAGCAGCGAAAGCAACCTGCGTGAATAGAAGCGTGCTTGCCATGGCAAGACACAGAGGGACTGTTTTTTTCATAAGGTCAGAAATTGAAAAGCTTTTTGACTCCCTCGGCGGCTTCTTTGGCCACAGTCGCCGCTTCCGATCCCACTTTGCCGGCCGTGCTGCCGGCCCCGCCGGCAAAATCTTTGGCGATCGTGTTGAAGCGCTGAAGACCGACGCTGTTCAAGTCAAGCCCGTTCAAGTCGAATTTCGAAACGAATCCCGACATGTCGAAGTCCAGCAGCGAGCCGAGCGTCGTATTGAGAAGCGCGCGGCTGACGATCAGCGGCGCGATGGCTTGAAAGCTCGAGACATTCTGGTAGTTTTCATCTAGATTCAGGTTGAACTCCTGCACGCTCGGCTCCCCGCCTGCCGAATAATCCTTGTAGATCACTTTTCCTATCTTCAAGTTCATGTGGTCGATCTGCATTTCGGGTTCTTTGCCGGCCGGCTCTTTCTTTTTCTTGCCGCTGTCTTTGGGCTTCAGGGCGTCGAGGTTGAGTTGCCCCTTTTTGTTCTTCACGATCACCAGTTCCCGTACCGCGACCCGCAGGTCCTCGATGTGCAGCTTCGAGGAGCCGAGGCTTGCGCGGTCGATGTCCACGAAAAGCTCTGGCATGTCGACGAATACACGGTCCTTGAAAGAGGACGGGTTGAAGAGTTTGATCTTCTGTGCCTTGATGGAAAAACGGCCGAGGTCGAGATCGAGACTGCCGATCCGGAGCGGCAAGCCGGTTACGGCGCGGACGGCGCCTTGCACGGCGTTTTGCGCGACGAAGTTTCTTCCCAAAAAAAGCAGGACGATGACGACAACAACCCCTACGAGGATCTTGGACAATTTGTTCATACGCGTCTCCTATGTGGGAATTCTACGCCAGCCGTCAATTGGCTGTAAAGCGATTTCTAGTGTCCACAGGCGCCGACCTGTAGTAGAATACGCCTATCCCGCAAAGCATGCGTCCGTTCAGACATAACCCCCAAAGAGCCCCTCACTGGGCACCGTATCGTCCTCAAAGGCCCTCGATGCCTGCCTCGAAAAGGCGCGCCCCGGATGAGGCCGAGACCCGCTTTCTTTCCAGCACCGCGATCGATCCCTCTCCGCGCATACGCCTGGAGGACGGTTCCAAGGAACTCACGATGCGTGCTATGGACCTGATATGCCCGATAGGGATGGGTCAGCGGGGGCTGATCGTGGCACCCCCGGGTTCCGGTAAGACCACCTTTTTGAAACACATCTGCCAGGCCGTGTCCAAGGCCTGTCCGGCGGTCAAACTTTACTGCCTCTTGATCGATGAAAGGCCGGAAGAGGTGACGGATTTCCGGCGCAGTGTCTCCGCGGAGGTTCGATGGTCGTCTTCCGATGAATCGTACGATCACCATATCCGGACGGCGGACGAGGTGATGCGTGAGGCGTTCCGTGAGGCCGCGGCTGGGAAAGACGTCGTCATCGTGCTCGATTCACTGACACGGCTTTCGCGGGTGCACAACGCCGAAAGCCGCTCGAGCGGTCGCACGCTTTCCGGCGGGGTGGACGCCCGCGCGCTGGAAGTGCCACGCCGCATCTTCGGCTCCGCACGTAAAATAGAACACGGCGGCTCGCTTTCCATCCTCGCGACCATCCTCATCGAGACCGGAAGCCGCATGGACGAAGTGATATTCGAGGAGTTCAAAGGTACCGGCAACATGGAGATCGTGCTCTCGCGCGAGGTCTCCACGCGCCGTATTTATCCCGCCGTCGACATCTCAAAAAGCGGTACGCGCAAGGAGGAGCTTCTCCTGGCGCCGGACGAACTCGCAAAAGTGAGAATATTGCGCCGCGCGCTTGCGGAACTCTCGACCGTGGAGGCGGCCAAGACGCTTGTTGAGCAGCTTGAAAAATTCCCCACGAACCGCGAGCTTCTTTCCGCGCTGAAGGGCTGAGCCGTTTTTTCGTATCTATCCGGCATCTCGATCGGGACTTTCGGCCGTTCCATGGATGTGACGTTTATCTTCTGGTTTTTCTCCGCTTCTCTTGTCGTCGGTTTTTTAACTTTCCGGCTTTGGCGGCGGCTGGCGGCCTGGCCTGTTGACTCGAGGCGCCTGGCGCTGTTTCTTCCCGTAGCCCTCGCACTGCTTCTGACCATGCTGGCTTATAAGATCATCCACTCTCCCTTTGACGACCAGAACTGGTCGCGTCTGCAAAGAACTTTTCTTCTCGCGCACGGCCTGCCCATTTATTTCGGAAAAGACGCGGGGCCAGTGATCAATTCCATCTACGGCCCCGTTGCCGCCATCGCTTTTCTGCCGGTGGCGTTCTTCCACTCCCTGCCCGCCATCATGCGCTCCGCTGAATTTTTGGCCATCGCGTTCTTCTTTTTACCGGTGCTGTGGCTGCATCTGGGCAGCGGCGGGAAAAAAGAGGCGCTTGCCGGGGCCGGATCATTTCTCGTTTTCGCTTTCTTCCCGTTCCTCACTTCATCCATCAGGAACGGCGCATTCCACGTGCACGCCGATGCGCCCGCACTCGGCCTTGGGGCCCTGGCCTGTGCTTTTGTTTACTTCCGGGAGGGTCATCTACGGCGCCTCCGCTACCCGCTATCAGCCGTATGCGTCGTGCTGGCTTTCTACACCAAGCAGGTGATGGCGCCACTTTTTGTAGCTCTGCCCTTGTATATAGGGCTCACCGAAGGCCGCCGTGCGTCCCTGCAGTACACGGCCTGGCTTTTTGTGGCCGCTGCCTTTTTCACGGCGTTATTTTTTCAACGCTTCGGCGGTGAACACCTTTTTTTCAATCTGTTCACGCTCCCGAGCCGCCATCCCTGGAGAGACGTCGATCCCATGAAAGCATGGACATTTGCCGGCACGAAACTCATCCGCGAATCGTTTTTCATCGCGCTTCTGGGATTTTTAGCATTTCGCGATCGAAATAGAGTTCCTCGGCGTGGCTGGGTTCTCTTTCTTCTCGTCGCGATATTTCTCATCCCCACTTCTCTCGCTGGAAGGGCCAAGATCGGTGGCTCGACGAACGCGCTCTGTTTCACCATTTATTTTTTACTGATCACCGTGTCTCTCGCGCTGAGGGGCGCGAAGCGCCTTACCTGGATCACTCTCGCGGTCCTTACCGTGGTCTCAACGGCAGCCCTGGTTCATCGGGGCGCATTTCCGAAAAAGGAAACGGATTTTGCGGCAGCCGCCTACACCTATGCAAAAAAACATTCGGGGGAGGCCTATTTCCCAAAAATGACGGTGATCAATTTTCTAGCGGAGGGAAAGGTGTATCATGAAGTCGTGGGCCTCATTGATTATCAGTGGGCGCGTTTGCCGGTATCCGATGAGCGGATACGGCAGTTCGTTCCGGAACGCCTCAAGCTCATTGCTTTTCATGAAGGCTCCGGTGATGATATGTACATGTATTGGGAGTCGCTTCCGGAGATCTCACGCAACACTGAAAAAATGGAAGAGCTCCCAGGATTTTTGGTTTATAAACTAAATTAATTAAAGGAGGGACGGATCATGAAGAAGATACGGTTGTTCTTGGCTTGTGCCGCATGGGTGGCGGTTTTTTTGGGAAGCGTGGCCGCCGCGCCGGCCCAGAAGCAGTTTTCGGCGGACATGCTGATGCAGGGATCTCAGGGAGCCATGCAGTCCAAGCTCTATGTCGGCGACCAGAAAACGCGTATGGAAATGCCGCAGGCGGTCACCATCCTGCGTCTCGACCGCGGCCTGTCTTACATGCTCATGCCGGAGCAGCGCATGTACATGGAGCATCCGCTGGACATGAGCCTAGTGACGCAGACCTCGACCAACATGCCCGGAGAGACCGAGCGCAAGCCGCTGGGCAAAGAAAGCGTGAATGGTGTATCCGCGGATAAATTTCAGGTCACTTACAACGAGCCGGGTAAGGCGCCGCAGTCGATGCACCAGTGGATAGGGCCAAATGACATCCCCATCAAAATGGCTTCGCTCGACGGATCCTGGAGCGTGGAGTACAGCAACATCCAGGTGGGGCCGCAGCCGAACGCGCTGTTCGAACCGCCGGCGGATTATGAAAAATTCGCCATGCCGAACATGGCCGATATTCAAAACATGCGCTAGGTCCGTTGACACTGCCGCTGTTTGGAGTTAAGTTATCGGTTGATCTAAATTCCATCCCTACACAAAGGAGGAAGCATGCAGGCACTGATCGGTCTTGTCGTACTCGTTTTGGACATCATCGCCATTCTAGACGTGGTTAAGACTCAGCCCACGGGCGGCAAAAAAGTTCTTTGGGTGCTTTTGATCGTTCTTCTGCCCATTGTGGGCCTCGTTTTGTACTACCTGATAGGCAAGAAAAAAACCGCTTAACCATTCAAGGGGAGGATCAATGAAAAAGGCATGGCTCATTTCCGGTCTCGTGCTCGCTGTCGCGCTTTCCGCGTCACCAGTGCTCAAGGCCGAAAGCATGGAAGAAATGTCTAACAAGGCGGTCGCACAGGCCAAGGTGGACATGAAGAAAGCGGAAAGGGAAGCGGAGAAGGCGAGAAAAGAAGCCGCCAAGAAAGCTGAAAAGGCCAGAAAGCAGGCCGAGAAAGAAGCCAAACGGGCGCACAAGGAAGCTGAAAAAGCAGCCAAAGAAGCCAACAAGAAAATGAAAGCCGCGTTCGGGAGCTAAAAAATAAAGGCACGGCGGCGACGCCGTGCCTTTATTATTTTTGGTTCTTAAAGATTAACTGCCCTGACCCATCCAGCTACCCCAGTTCCAGGGTAACGCGTTATAAAAGAAGCCGCCGACCGAGTTCCAAAAACCCTGCCAAGCCGTAACTTCTCCGTTGGCTGCATAGGCGCTCGTGCACCACGCTGCCGCCACAACAAGTATGAAGCCGACCATCAACGCCCTGTTACGCATCGTTCCTCCTTTGATAAAAGCGGGAAATATTAACCTGGAACCATGATAACACGCTGAGGCGACAAGAGTAATATAAAAATCTGCGCTTCATGGTAAAATATTGGCCTGGGGAATATGGATCTTAACTGAAGGAGGCAAGGATGAAGAAATGGTTATGGATGGTTTTTTTTATCTCGGGCGTCGCATTTGCACTGCCGGCGTGGGCCGAACATTCGGGCCAGGCCCGCGAAAAGGGCGATTCGTGCGCCATAGCAGGTTCCCACGACTGTGGAAAAGAGGGATGCGATGATGAGAAGTACCAGTGCCCGATCATCACAAAGATCATGAAAAAGTCGCATTTTTTGCTTTCCAATAAAGAGGAGCTGGCGCTGACGGATGAACAAGTCGGGACGATCAAGGCCGTGAAGAATGACGCCAAAAAGGCCTCGATACGCCAGGAAGCCGACATGGAGATCGGTATGATCGACATGATGGGCAAGCTCAGCGACGACACACTGGATGTCGAGGGCCTGAACACCATGATCGACAAAGGCATGGCCGGCATGGCTGAGCAGGCCAAGACTACCGTGCAGCTTTATGCGAAGCTGAAGGACGTGCTGACGGACGAACAGATCGCCAAGGCCAAGACTTTGTGGAATAAAAAGTAACCATGAGAGCGCTCGCCGCCGTCGTTTCGCTGATCCTGATCGCCGTGATCCTTGCCGGTTGTGAGACCGTGAAAGGTGTCGGCCGTGACATCGTGAACACGAGTGACGGCGTGCAGCGGCTCATGACCCGTCAAGAATAGCCTCGCGGCGCGCGGGGGAGACCAGCTTGAAATTGCGTCATATTCTCGAAGCGATTTTTTTCGTGCTGGGGGTCGTTCTATTCGCGCTCGTTTTGCGCTCCTCCGGCATGGAAAGCGTGAGGTCGTTTTTTTCGGCGCTATCGGGGGCGGGCCTGGGCGTTCTTTTCTTTTATCCCTTCATGGCTTTCTGGGATGTTCTTGCCTGGAAACACATTCTCGCGTTTTTAACGCCCAAACGCACGGATTTTTTTACCCTTTTTTTGATCCGTCTTGCCGGGGAGTCTGTGAACAATTTGACCCCTTTCGTGGATGTCGGCGGAGAACCGGTGAAGGTGTTGCTTCTTTGCAGGCGCTTCCGACTCGACAAAAAAACCGCGATGGCAAGCTCGGTCGTGGACCGCAGTGCCCTTTTCCTCGCCGAGATGCTTTTCTGGGCCATGGGCATGGCGTTTCTTTTCGCGTATTTCCCCATGTCTCGTGAATGGCGCAGTGCGTTTTTTTTGCTGACGGTCTTTTTCTCGGCCATGACCCTTGGATTCATTCTTCTCCAGCGCAAAGGACTGCTTTCGAGTTCACTGAATTGGACCCGCCGCCTCGGCTTTGGCGGATTTCTCAGGCGTTTTCAGGGAACTTTTCAGCATGTGGATGAGCAGATCATTTCTTTTTATTCCTCGAAAAGTCGCCCGGCGGTCCAGGGGGTGGGATTGCATTTCATCGGCTGGGTGTTGGGCGGCTTAGAGGTTTTTCTCATGATGCGGGTGCTTGGCGCGCCCGTGTCACTTTTGGATGGTATGATGATCGAGACGCTTCTTCAGATCATTCGCAGCGCCAGTTTTTTCATACCCGGAAATCTCGGCGCTCAGGAAGCGGGCCTTGCCGTCATAGCGGGCATGCTCGGTTTTTCACCCGCGGTGGGCGTGGCGCTCAGCCTTTTCAAGCGTTTGCGCCAGATCTTGTGGATCGCCCTGGGATTCGTGGCCTGGGCTTTTTGCCGGTCACGCGGATCGAAGTTCAGAAAGGAGAAAACATGGTCAGGGGGATCGGCGTTTTAACAGTGCTGGCGTTTCTCGGCGTGGGCTCAGCGTTGGCCGCGGATGAAAACAACGCCCAACGCATGCAGGATGTGCGCGGGCTCGAATGGCTGCAACTGCCGATCGGAGCCAGACTCGAGGCGGTTTTACCGGCGATGGCCACGCTTGAAAAAAATGGCGTCCCCTTGGACAAAACCCCGAATGACTATTACAACCTCATCCAGGATCTCTTGAACAGGCAGCCTTCTTATTACGATGCACCGCTGACGCAAATACTGGCGCAGGCGCTTTACGAGAAGGACGAAAAGACGCGGCCTTCGCTGGATGCCCTTCGAAAAAGATCGCAGCCTAAGAAGATCGAGATGCACTAAGACCGTGGGCATTCTTGTCAGAAGATCCGATGAGCGGGGGCATTTTGATCACGGATGGTTGGACACCTACCATACTTTTTCTTTCGCCGACTATTTTGACGCCTCTCAAATGGGTTTTCGCTCCCTGCGCGTGATCAACGAAGACCGTGTGGAGGCGGGAGCGGGTTTTCCGACGCATGGCCACCGGGACATGGAGATCATCACCTATATTCTCGAAGGCAGCCTCGAGCACCGCGACAGCCTCGGCAACGGGTCCGTGATCAAGCCGGGTGAGGTGCAGCGCATGACGGCCGGCACCGGCGTCCGTCACAGCGAAATGAACCCCTCGAGCACCGAGTCCGTGCATCTTTTGCAGATCTGGATATTGCCTGAGCGGCCAGGCCTCACCCCCGGCTACGAACAAAAAAATTTTTCCGAAAAAGACCTCACCGACCGGCTATGCCTCGTGGCCTCCAACGAAAACGGCAAGGCCGTGAAAGTCCATCAGGATATACGACTTTACGCCTCCTCGATGAGTGCGGGAAGCGAAGTCGAGGCTTCGTTGAAAAAAGGGCGGCACGCATGGCTTCAGGTGGCACGCGGCCAGGTGAAGCTGAACGGAACGCAGCATCTCAAGGCGGGGGACGGCGCCGCCATCAGCGACGAGACCTCGCTTTCCATCCGTGCCGCCGCGCCCTCTGAGATCCTTCTTTTTGACCTCGCTTAGCAAAAAACATCGGCCAAAGACCGCCTGAGTGGACAATCCGTTGAAAGTTCAGTAATATAAGACCATGAAACGACTTTTCTCTCTCATTCTTCTTGCCGTCCTTTTTTCGACCTCGGTTTTCGCCGGGAGCCAGGTGCGGCGCACCGGCCTTGATATCCCGAACCTTAAAACGCCTACCGAAAAGGCGGTGATCCACGGTTCGGCCCCTCTCGAATTCCGTTGGGATGCCAAGGGAGACCAAACCAATCTCGAATATTATGATTTTCGTCTTTACAAAGGCCACGAGACGCTGGACGCAGGCCTATATCTCAAAGAAAAAGTGTCTCGTGCGCAGAGTTCTATCCAAATTCCTGCCGACAAATTCGAAGACGGACAGATTTACACCTGGTCCGTGAAACAGATCGGGACGCACGGCAACAGCCGCAGTGCCTACATCGTTTTCACGGTTTCCAAACAGGCCTGATCTTTCCCAATAATGCCTCTCGCCGCTGAGCCCAAAAGCTCGCTCCAAGCCCTGCATCCTAAACGGGTGGACGTGCTGCTGCTTCTCGCGGCCTCGGCGGCGTTTCTCGTGGCTGGTCTTCGATTGCCAGTGCTCACCGTCAGAAAAGCGTGGGAAAAAAACACTTTTTCGATCTTTTCGGGGATCGAAAGCTTGTATGAAAGCAAATATTTTTTTCTCGCTGCCGTCGTTTTTTTCTTTTCCATCGTTTTCCCTCTGGTGAAACTGGCCGCGCTTTTTGCGCTCTGGTTCGTGCCCTTTACGGACTCCCAGAGAAAATTGATCCTGCGCTGGCTCGAGGCCCTCGGCCGATGGTCGATGCTGGACGTGTTTATCGTCGCCGTGATCATCATGTCGGTGAAACTAGGCGCTTTCGCCAGCGCGAAACCGGAACGCGGGATCTATTTTTTTGGTCTGTCGATCTTGTTGGCCATGTTCGCAACCGCTTTTCAAGCCCGCCTTGCGGGAACCCAGGAGGGATCCAAATGAACAAGAACCTTCATTGCCTTTGGCTGATCGTCTCGTCCCTTGTCCTGTCCGCTGTTCCGGCCAGCGCGCTGGATGCGAAACTTGAGGAAAGGGTGCAGATGTCCGCGACGGCGTTCCGCGAGCTCATGGAATCGCCGGACTCTTCGGTGCCCACTAATCTTTTGAAAAAATGCGAAGCGATCGTGATCTTCCCGAGGACGCTCAATATTGCCTGGGGGATCGGCGGCCAGTACGGAAAAGGGGTGGCGATGTCGAGGAACCGCAAGACCGGGGAGTGGAGCTCGCCGGCTTTCTACACTCTCGGAGGCCTCACGCTTGGGCCGCAGATCGGCGGGCAGGCCATCGACATCGTTCTCGTCGTGATGAATGAGAAAGGCCTGAACAGTCTTTTGGAAAGCCAATGCACTTTGGGAGGAGACGCCGGTATCGCCGTCGGACCGGCCGGAAGGAATGCGACGATGTCCACGGATCTTGGAGTGAAGGCGGAGATCTATTCTTATTCGAGAGCCAAAGGTCTTTTCATCGGCCTTTCCCTGAAAGGGGCGCTCGTGAAACCCGACGCGTCAGCCAACCAGGAGTATTACGGGAGGGCAGTCACGGCGCGGCAGATCCTCATCGAAAAAAGCGTGCCGAGGCCGTCCTACGAAAAACCGCTGCGGAAAGAGTTGAACCGTTTCGCGCCTTCTCACGCGATGCCTTGGGGCTGGGTGGCCGTCCTCGTGGTGGTCTCGGCGGGCTTGATCCTGTTTGCGCGCGGCAAGCGGTAAAAATTATTTAGTTTTTTTTCCAAACTGCTCTTTTTCCGTTGACCCCTTCATCCCCAGCGTTGATGAACTTCCCTGCGAGGCCACTTCGGTGACCGCGTCGAAGTAGCCGGTGCCGACGAATTCCTGGTGGCGCACCGCCTCGTAACCGTCCTTCTCCGAGGCGAATTCCTCGTTTTGTAGTTTGGAGTACGCGGCCATGCCCTTGCTTTTGTATTCCTTGGCCAGCGTGAACATGCTGTGATTCAAGACGTGAAACCCTGAAAGCGTCACGAATTGGAACTTGTAACCCAGCGCTCCCAGGTCTTTCTGGAATGAGGCGATTGCTTTTTCGTCCAGATTTCCTTTCCAGTTGAAAGACGGCGAGCAGTTGTAGGCGAGCAGTTTTTTCGGGAATTTCTTGTGGACGGACTGCGCGAAGCTCCGCGCCTGATCGAGGTTCGGTTTCGAGGTCTCGAACCAGAGGAGATCGGCGTAAGGCGCGTACGCGAGCGCGCGTGCGATCGCCTGGTCGAGACCCGCCCTCACCTGATAAAAACCGTCGGTGGTGCGCTGGTCGTGGATGAACGGCCTGTCGTAAGGGTCCATGTCGCTTGTCAGAAGCGACGCGCTGTCGGCGTCGGTGCGCGCGATGAGAAGCGTGTCGATGCCGCAGACATCGGCGGCGAGTCTCGCCGCAACGAGTTTCGTGACAAACTCTTTCGTTGGCACCAGCACTTTTCCGCCGAGATGCCCACATTTTTTCACCGAGGCAAGCTGGTCTTCGAAGTGTACCCCCGAGGCTCCTTCCTCGATCATGTGCTTCATGATCTCAAAGGCGTGCAGTGTGCCGCCAAAACCGGCCTCGGCATCCGCCACCAAAGGCGCCATCCAATCGATGCTATGGTCGTCCTTCAGATGGTGCACCTGGTCGGCGCGCATCAGCGAATTGTTGATGCGTTTGAGAAGATAAGGCACGCTGTCGGAGGGGTAGAGACTCTGGTCCGGGTACATGCGAAGCGAATTGTTCATGTCCGCCGCCACCTGCCAGCCGCTCACGTAGATCGCCTTTAAGCCCGCTTTCACCTGTTGAATGGCCTGATTCCCGGTGACGGCGCTTAAAACGTGCACGTAAGGTTCTTCGTTCAGAAGTTTCCAAAGACGCCTGGCTCCGGCGCGTGCGAGCGAGTATTCGCGTTTCACCGTGCCTTTCAGTTTGTACACTTCCTCGGCGGTGTAGGGCCTGACGACGCCTTTCCAGCGTGGGGAAGTTTTCCACTCGGCGGTCAGCGCTTCGACGAACTTCTTTTTTTCCATTTTGTCTCCTTCGTTAATCTAGCTGCTCATACGC
>CAZTBX010000038.1:0-6464 GCA_964612035.1 uncultured Planctomycetia bacterium | reverse complement strand
GGTGTACGACACTGACCGGAAAAAACTCGACGCGGTCAAAAAAGATTCGGCGGTGAAGCTCGCGAAATCCAACAGGCATTGTGTTTCGCTGTCGGATGTGGTGATACTCGCCGTCAAGCCGCAGATCCTGAAAGAGGTGTGCGGAGAGATCGCGACGGCGCTCGATGCGCAGGCGTTGGTCATCTCCATCGCGGCGGGCGTACCGATCTCGCGGCTGGAATCGTATCTGAAGAGATCCGCGCCGATCATTCGCGTCATGCCGAACATGCCGGCCCTGGTCGGCAGCGGCATGTCAGCCTTCAGTCTCGGCCGGCACGCGGCGCAGAAACACCGGCGCGTGGCCGAAGCCATTCTCTCGGCGTTCGGGGAAGTCGTGCAGGTACCGGAGAAAATGCTGGATCTCGTCACCGCCGTCAGTGGTTCCGGCCCCGCGTATTTTTTCCTTTTGGCTGAGAAAATGATCGAGGCGGCCTATGAGCTGGGCATGAAAGCCGATACGGCGAAAAAACTGGTTTACCAGACCGCGTTCGGCAGCGGGCAGGTGCTCGCCAAAAGCCAGGAAGATCCTGATGAGCTTATTTCGCGCGTCGCTTCGAAAGGCGGCACCACCGAGGCGGCCCTGAAAGTTTTTCAGAAAAAGGGATTCGGGAAGATCGTGCAGGATGCGGTGAAGGCTGCCTACAGGCGGTCGAAAGAACTCCGCGGACCGGAATAGGAGACGCCTATGTTCGCTTTGGGCAATTTTTTCCAGGCCTTGGCGGTCGTCGTCAGCACTCTCATTGAGCTTCTTTGGTGGCTCATCATCATCCGTGCCCTTTTGAGCTGGGTGAATCCGGACCCTTACAACGCGATCGTGCAGTTCATCGAGAGGACGACGGAACCGTTCCTCGCGCCGTTCAGGCGCCTGATCCCCACCTACCGCCTGGGCATTGACCTGGCGCCGATACTGGCGCTTCTTTTTCTTTATTTTCTCAAGATCTTTCTCGTCCAGACGCTGATCGGTATCGCCATTCGCCTGAAATAATCCCTACCCATGGAATCCAAGAGAGACTTTAAGAGCACCCTCAATCTGCCCGTCACCGACTTTTCGATGAAGGCAAATCTGCCTCAGCGTGAGCCCGAGATCTTGCAAAAATGGCAGGCCGAAGATATCTACGGTCGTATTCGCACTCAAGCCAAGGGCCGCAAAAAATATGTCCTGCACGACGGCCCGCCGTACGCCAATGGCGATATCCACATGGGCCACGCGCTGAACAAGATCCTGAAAGACATGATCGTGAAATACAGGAACATGCGCGGTTTTGACGCGCCGTATGTCCCCGGGTGGGACTGTCACGGTCTGCCGGTGGAACATCAGCTTTTCAAAGAGCTCGAGATCACCAAGCACGAGATAGACCCGCTGAGCTTCAGAAAAAAGGCCGCTGCGTACGCGATGTCTTTCGTCGAGAAGCAGAGGTCGCAGTTCAAGCGGCTCGGTATCTTCGGTGACTGGGAAAAACCGTATCTGACGCTGGATCCGGGCTATGAGGGCGCCGTGATCGAGGCGTTCGCGCAGCTCGTGGAAAAGGATCTGATCTATCAAAGTCTGCGGCCGGTGCATTGGTGCATCTCCTGCGAGACGGCGCTCGCCGAGGCGGAGCTTGAGTACGATGAAAATCACGTGTCACCTTCGATCTACGTTCTGTTCCCTATCGAGACCGGCGAGGCCGAAAAAAGAGGAGTGAAGATCGCCCCTGAGAAGGCCTCGTTCGCCGTCTGGACCACCACTCCCTGGACGCTGGTTTCCAACGTGGCGGTCGCCATTCATCCGGATCTTATTTACTGCTTCCTGCGCACGAGATCGCATGGCGTCGTCGTTGTCGTCGAAAGTCTCGTCGAGCGTTTCATGAAACTCGCTTCGCCGAACGCGCCAGAAGACTTCGAGACTCTCGCCAAAAAGAAAGGCCGTGACTTGAAGGGGATGCCGCTCAGGCATCCTTTTTTGGACAGGCCCTCTCCCGTGGTGCTTTCGGAAACCGTTTCGCATGAAGACGGCACCGGCGCCGTGCACATCGCGCCCGGACACGGCATGGACGACCATCGCATTGGGCTTCAGAACTCTCTGCCCATTCTCATGCCCGTGGACGAAAAAGGGCGCTTCCGCGACGAGGCGGGGGACTTTCGCGGTCTTTATATTTCAAAGGCTAATCCGCTTATTGTGGAAACACTTTTCCAAAAGGGAGCGCTTGTGCACGCGGGGGAGATCCGGCATTCGTATCCCACTTGCTGGCGCTGCAAGAAGCCGGTGATCACGCGGGCCACGAAGCAGTGGTTCGTGAGCCTGGACAAAACGGGGCTTCGGAAAAGATCGGTGGAAGCTGTCCGCAAGGTGAAATGGATCCCGGCCGTCGGAGAGAACCGCATCCTCGGCATGGTGGAGTCGAGGCCGGATTGGTGCGTGTCACGTCAGCGTTACTGGGGCGTGCCGGTGCCGGTTTTCTATTGTTCCAGCTGTGACGAAGCGGTGCTGGATCCCGCTCTGATACGCCGCGTTGCCGGCATTTTCAAAAAAGAGGGCTCGGATTCCTGGTTCAGCCGGTCGGCTTTGGACCTCACGGGCGGCAATTGTGCGTGCTCGAAATGTGGCCGCAAGGACCTGAAAAAAGGCGAAGATACCCTGGACGTGTGGTTCGAGGCCGGCTCGAGCTACATCCCGGTGCTTTTGGAAGCGCCCGACATGAAATTTCCCGCCGACCTTTATCTCGAAGGCAGTGACCAGCATCGTGGCTGGTTCCAGAGCTCTCTGCTCATCGCCTGTGGCATTCACGGCCAGCCACCGTATGAAGCGGTGCTGACGCACGGCTTCATCGTGGACGGCGAGGGGAAAAAGATGTCGAAGTCCACCGGCAACGTCATTTCGCCGCTCGATGTCATAACGCAGTACGGCGCCGATATTCTGCGCCTGTGGGTGGCCTCCAACGATATTTCAGACGACATCCGTGTTTCCGCGGGCAGCCTTGTGCGGCTTGCCGAGGGTTATCGGAAGATCCGCAATACCTTTAAGTATCTGCTGGGCAATCTGCACGGTTTTGACGCGTCGAAGGAAAGCCTGCCTTACGAAAAACTCCTGGAAGTGGACCGATGGGCGCTTTCGAAACTTGAAAGCCTGAAAGAGACGGTGAACCAGGCTTATGAAAGCGGCCAGTTCCACCGTATCTATCACGAGGTGTATAATTTCTGCGTTCGCGAAATGTCCTCGTTCTATCTCGACGTGCTGAAGGACAGGCTTTACACGGACGCCCGCGCGTCGGTGTCCGGCCGCTCTTCGCGCACGGCACTGCACGAGATCCTCGTGACTCTCACGCGGATACTGGCACCTGTTCTTTCATTCACCTGTGAGGAGGTGTGGGAGCATCTAGGGCGGAAAACGAGCGTGCATCTCGAGTCCTGGCCGAAGAGCGTGCCGAAACAGCGCAGCGCGGAGCTCGAGCAGAAATGGGAGACGCTTCTTTCCATCCGCGAAAAAGTGCTGAAGGCCCTCGAGGAAAAGCGTGAAAAAAAAGAGATTGGCAACTCGCTCGAAGCTGATGTAGAATTGCTGTTCTCTCAAGGCGGAGAGAAGGATTTTTTGAAGGGATTTGGGGAAGATTTGCCCGGCCTTCTGCTCGTGTCCCGGGTCGTCGTGTTCGAGAGGCCTTCGCAGTCGGAAGCCCTCGAAGTCGGCGTGAAAAGGGCGGGTGGCAGGAAATGCGAGCGTTGTTGGAATTATCGCGACACCGTGGGCATGGACAAGGAGTATGAGACGCTTTGTCGCCGCTGTGTGGAAGTGGTGAAGGCGTTTTAAAGCTTTCGGAATCGAGTGGAGAAAATGGAAAAAAAGAATTTGAAGTTATTCACGGAACTTTTGCTCAAGAAGAAAAAAGAGCTTCTAAAGGGGATCGCGCACATCGCCAAGGATGCGCTTGGGACTTCGCAGCGCGAGGCGGCCGGGGACTTGTCGGCGTACAGCCTGCACATGGCCGACATGGCGACCGATAATTATGACCGGGAGTTTTCGCTGAGCCTGGCCGACAACGAGCAGAAGACCATGAACCGCATTGACGCAGCTCTCGAGAAGATGGAAAACAACACTTTTGGCCTCTGTGAACTCTGCGGCAAGAAGGTCTCGCAAGTGAGGCTGAAGGCCGTCCCCTACGCGGAGCTGTGCGTGCCCTGCCAAGAAAAACAAGAGAAGAAGAAAAAATAAACGCGCGTCTAGCCGTTGCCGGCCTCGTCCCCGCGGTTTTTGCCCTCGACCGCCTCCTG
Organism: uncultured Planctomycetia bacterium; assembly: GCA_964612035.1. Lineage (GTDB taxonomy): Bacteria > Omnitrophota > Gorgyraeia > 2-02-FULL-51-18 > 2-02-FULL-51-18 > CAZTBX01. The sequence goes on along the minus strand of CAZTBX010000038.1, from coordinate 2,180 downwards.
AAGTCCCTCATTTTGTCCCGTTTCGCCGAAGGGGAGGGTATGCCCGTGTGGGAAGGATTTTTTCACATCACGCGCGTGAACAACACCGGTGCCGCGTTCGGCTGGCTGAAAAATGCCGGGGGTTTTCTCATTTTTGTATCGGCGTTGTCCGTCGTTTTTCTTGCCGTGTACCTGTGGCGCCATCGGAAACCAGACGCCTCGGATGCGGCTTGGGCGCTCATTCTCGGCGGGGCGCTGGGGAATCTTTACGACCGGCTCCGTTTCGGCTACGTGATCGATTTCCTGGATCTCCGTGTGTGGCCAGTGTTCAACGTGGCGGACATGTGCATCTGCGCGGGCGTCGCTTTGATAATTCTCCGCATGCTTTCCGGAAAAAGGGGCTAAATATGTATCCCATTTTGTTTCAGGCAGGGCCTTTCACCATTTATTCCTATGGTGTGGCGACGGCCGCAGCCGTGCTTCTTGCATGGTTCATCGCCAGAAAGCGCGCGGCGGCGTTTGGCCTCGATGCCGCCTTCATCTTGGACCTCCTGTTCGTGCTGTTTGTTTCAGGTCTGCTTGGCGCGCGAATTTTTTATATCGTTCAGCATTGGGAAACATACAGTGGCAACGCTTGGGCGGCGCTGAACCTCCAGGAAGGCGGTCTCGTGTGGTACGGGGGGTTACTCACCGCCATTGTCACCGGTGTATTTTGGGCGCGCCTCAAGCGGCAACCGGTGCTCAAGCTCGCGGATTTTTTCGTGCCCATCACCGCGCTCGGCCAGGCTATCGGCCGTATCGGATGTTTCTTGAACAGCTGCTGCTACGGCCGTGACACGGACTGTCCGTTGGGTGTTCGTTTTCCGGGGGAAGATCTCGCGAAACATCCGTCCCAGCTCTATGAGGCGGCGCTTTTATTTTTACTTTCGATATTTCTTTTCAAGGCGGCGAAAAGCCGCTTCGCCATAAAAAATGGCCGCGTGTTTGCGTTGTATCTTCTGGGATATGGACTGTTGCGCTTCGGTGTTGAATTCACGCGCGGCGACCAGACGCTTCTTGGCGGCCTTACACTGCCGCAGTGGATCAGCCTCGTTTTGATCGGGGTTTCTCTCGCGTTCTTTGCCGTTCTCCGCGGTGGATCGGGCTCCGATGAGTGAATTCGAATTCAAGCCGGAACCGCTGATCTCGCCGAAGAGGATAGACGCGTACCTCGCCGAGGTGCTGCGCGGTAAATTTTCAAGGGAAGAGATCAAACGGTCACTGAATCACGGCCTTGTCCGCCTCGATGGAAAGACCGCCAAGCCAAGCCTGCTCGTAAAAGGCGGGGAAGTGATACGAGGCAAGATTGCGGCGGCGGAAGCGCTGCGTCTGGACCCGGAGTCGACTCCGCTTCAGGTGCTTTATGAGGACGAGTCCTTGCTCGTGATCGACAAGGCGGCTGGAATGGTGGTGCATCCGGGAAGTGGGAACAAAAAAGGGACGCTCGTGAACGCGCTTCTCGGGCGAGGGCAAGCCCTTTCGAGCGTGGGGGATGCCTGGAGGCCGGGCATCGTGCATCGCCTCGACAAGGGCACCTCGGGGATACTTCTCGTCGCCAAGGACAATGTAGCCCATCGCGCCCTGCAGGAGCAGTTCGCGCTGCGCTCCGTCGTGAAAATTTACACGGCACTCGTGCATGGGCGTGTGGAGTTCGAGGAAGGCCGTGTCTTGAAATCCATCGCGCGTGACAAAAAGATACGCGAAAAAATGGCCGTATCCGAACATGAGGACGCCAAAGAGGCCGAGACGCGCTATCAGGTCTTAAAAAGGTTCGCCCACCACACGCTTCTCAAGGTCCGCATCTTCACCGGCCGCACGCATCAGATACGCGTGCACCTGACTCATATCGGCCACCCGGTGGTCGGCGACAAAGTCTATGGAAAAAAAGATCCCACCTCGCGTCTCGGGCTGCATTCATCCGAGATCGAATTCACTCACCCCAAAACCGGCAAGCCGATGAAATTCGAAAGTCCTCTGCCGGAAGATTTCTCCAAACTACTACAGTCGATTTAGCTCTCCAGCGAACGGGTCCCTGCCTACCGGCAGGCAGGCTGCCGGCGGACAGCCCCATCGGTGCTCGCTAGCAATTCCCGCGACGCAGGCTATGGGGTCAGACCCTCGGTGGAGATAGGCTCAAGGGTCTGACCCCGAAGCTTGGCACT
>CAZTBX010000037.1:0-17212 GCA_964612035.1 uncultured Planctomycetia bacterium | reverse complement strand
AATAATCCACCATGGCCTCCCGCAAGCGGGCAAGTTCCTTCAATCGAGCGAAATGCGTAGTGATCCCCAAGGTCAGGTCTACAAGCTCCAGGGCACGCTCAAACGCTTTCCTGCTATAGTCGGCATTGTGTTTGCCTTGCCATTTGAGCGCGCGCTCCACTTCGCTTCCTATCTTCGCCATTTGTTCAAGGAACGATAATTCGCGCCAGCGCCCTTCCGCCATATCCTTATGCTGATGCGTCATCGGGTAATTTTCTTTTTCACAATAGCGACGATCTTTCTTCGTATTTCCTCATTCTCCACCCCACGGCTTCTGTTGCCCTGGGACGGACGCATATTGATCATGGAGTCAAATTCGATAAATTCGCTCTCGGGCATTTCTGGATAGAGATTGATCCCCCACACATCCTTCTGCTTTGAGCCCTTCTCAAGGAGCAAAGCCTCTAGGTCGGCGTGAAGCTCTGCGTCCAGGGCAAGCAATCCTTTGTCAATATCCACCACCGCTTTCACCAAATTTCCGAATATAGCGGCGGCTATCTGAGTGAGTTCATCCAGTTTTATGGGTTGGGTGATTATTTTCATAAAAATAACTCGGGATGGTGGGATTTGAACCCACGGCCTCCTAGTCCCGAACCAGGCGCGCTAGCCAAGCTGCGCTACATCCCGTAATCTTTTTAACTGCAAAGGCTTGATTATAGACGGCCTGAGTGGCGATGTAAATCTCTGGAATGCCGCTCAGGCGTGTCATCGGAAAGCGCTTTGTAGATCAAGATCTGTGTTTTTATCGCCCGCGCATCCACTATCCACTTCACGCCCAAAAGTGCGGCGGCCACGAGGCACTGAAAAAAATACCGTTTGAACGCGAAAGAAAGGCCGAAACACAGCATCGCCGCAGCCAGCCATACGAAGTTCAGGAGACGCTGGGTTTTGAGCGGTGTTTTGAACGGCGTGATGGGCTTTCGGCAGTGCGGGCAAAGCGCGGTTTTGGCGCCCACAAGCGCCTTGGCCTTGGCCAACGGTGCCAGGGGCACTACCGCCTCGCCGGTGTCCGCGGAGGCGAGCATCTCCCTCGCCTTAGCCACCAGCGCTTGGTTTTCGGCACTGCCCCGGATCTTGGCGAACACTTCCCGATAGCACGCCTCATCCAGCTCATCGGCAATGAAAGAGTAAAGCTCCTCGGTACTCAAGGCGTCGTCGGAAGGCGGCCTCTTGGCCGTCTCGTTTTCAAGCCAGGTCTTTAAAGTCGAATCGATGTTGTCCATACTATCCCCCTACCTAACTAGACGACTGAGGGGGGTGTTTCCGTTCACCCCTCGAGCCCTTTTTCTGAAAGTATTTTTCTGAGCTTTTCCCTACTGCGCCGGACGATGCTGGAAACCGTGTCCACCGGCAGGCCTAAAATGGCCCCGATCCGTATGTCCGGCAGCTCCTTGAGATAGCGCAGCTCGATACAAGCCCTTTCTTTCGCCGAAAGCCCTTGCAGCGCCAAGGCGAGCTCAGTGCCCGCCTCGCGGGCCATCGCCTCCGACCTCGGGTCGCGGCCGTCCTTGGCCGCGAGGTCCGCCGGGACGGCGTCCATGCCGGACGATCTTTTCTCGACACGCGACACGTTCTTGGCGCGGTCCAGTGCCAGATGGCAGGCCATGACGCTCAAAAACTTGCGGACGCTCTCGGCACTGCGCAGCTTCTCGAGTCCGCCGCGGTCGAGCAGCCTTTCAAAAACATCCTGAAAAATGTCCTCAAAGATGTCTTCGCGGTGCTGGTAGCGCGTGCCGGAAAGCGTTTTCCGGATAGACCACCAGACGAGCTTGGAAAAACGGCTGACGAAAGTGTCCCATGAGCCCTTGTCGCGCGCGAGGCAGCCCGCGATCAGCTTTTCATCAGGTCCCAATTTTTACGTTTTTCAAGATGCGTTCGAGCGTCGCCACCGCCGAGAGGATGGCCAGGCGGCTGGTCTTGGGATTTTGTTCGGACGGAAAATTCTCGGTGCGCGTGTAGATGGACCCGCTGTCGCCGACAATGTAGATCTCATGGACGTTCATCAGCATTTGAGGCGTCGCGATGATGCGGACCTTGGTCTTTTTCGGGCCCACCCCCGCCATGCTGAGAGTGGCGGACACATTGATGTTCTTGGGAAAACCGCGCACCGCCGAGGCCGCGTTGCCCTCGTAGAGCACTTTTTCCTCTTTCAGATTCTTCAGATTGATCTTGTGCCGCAAGACATACGGCGCATCGTCGAAGCCCTGCGGCGGCTTGCGCGTCGTGATCATGACGCGGTGTATCTTTCCGATCTTGGCCGCCTTCACGCCGTCGATGCCGACGACTCCGCCGCTCGGGATATAGAGGCAGCAGCGATGCGTCTTCGCCAAGTCGAATATCTCTTTTTCCCTGCCGAGAATGCCGCCGACGCTCATGAGAAGCACGTCTTTGCCGAGCGAAAGTGCCTTTTTGGCGACCTCATAGGCCGTGTGCTGGGACGCCGCCTCGACCACGAGATCACAGCGCTGGATCAGCGCGTCGATGCTGAGTATCTTCGGCTTGGGGTTGAGTTTTTTGAGGAGTTTGCGCGCCTTCGCGGCATCGATGTCCGCGAGGGCATCCAGCGTCACTTCTTCATGAAAACGCTTCTGGCAGGCGATGGCCAATTCCCTGCCGATGGTGCCACAGCCGATGATTCCAACTTTAATCATAACAACTAGATGCCGGCGAAAAACGAAAAGTGCAAAGCGAAAAACTGTTGTGTCGCTACGCGACTTTTATATAGATCACGCAGTGATTCCATAACTTTTCGCTTTGCGTTTTTCACTTTTCGCTATTTTTTAATTCGGTTTTTCTCGTCCACAAAAATAACTTTCGGCCTGTGCTTCTTGATCTCCGCGGGTGTCATGAGACCGTAGGAAATGATAATGACCTTGTCGCCTATTTCCGCCCATCTGGCCGCCGCCCCATTCATGCAGATAGTGCCGGAACCCGGCTGTCCCTCAAGCACGTAAGTCTCGACGCGCGTCCCGTTGTGCAGGTTCACGATCTGCACGCGCTCGAACGGACAGATGTCGGAGGCTTTGAGCAGGTTTTTGTCGATGGTGATAGAACCCATATAGCGAAGATTGGCCTCAGTCACCGTGGCGCCGTGGATCTTGGATTTCATGAGAACGCGGATCATTTTCAGCCTTTAAGAATACGGTTGTCTATCAGACGGACTTTGGAAAAAAACACGGCCAAAGCGGCCGCGAATTTCTTACTTTTTTTTAATTTTACCACACTCCGGAGAGTCTCCGCATCGACTATTTCGGCATAGTCCACACGGGCGAGGCGGCTTTTTTTGAGCTCGGCGAGCATGGCCTGCCTCAATTTTCTGGCGTCGTTCTCCCCTTTTCTGACCAGCGCCGCCGCTCTTGCAAGCGCGCGCGAGAGTACCGGCGCTTCGCGCCTCGCCTGGGGAGTGAGCATGGCGTTCCTGGAGCTCATGGCAACGCCATCCGGCTCCCGAAGCGTGGACGCCATGTGGAGGCGCGCCGGAAAATCCAGGTCGCGCATCATCTGACGCACCACGACGAACTGCTGATAGTCCTTTTGGCCGAGATAAAGGACTGTGGGGCGCACGAGATCCAAGAACTTCAGCAGCACGGTGCACACGCCCGCGAAATGCGTGGGGCGAGTCTTCCCGCAAAGTACGCGGCCCAGTCGCCCCACCGAAACGGTGGTCTGAAAATCCCCGGTATAAAAAGTTTTCTCCGAAGGCACGAAAACGAAGTCAGCGCCCACCCGCGAAAGCATGCACAGGTCCTTTTTCAGGTCGCGCGGGTATTTCTTGAAATCTTCCTTGGGCCCGAACTGAAGCGGGTTCACGAAAATGCTTACCACGACGGCGTCGTTCTCTTTTTTAGCCAGGCGTACGATAGACAAATGCCCTTCGTGCAGCGCACCCATGGTGGGCACGAGTCCGACGGATCTCCCGCGTTTTCTTAAAATTCTAAGCGCGCGTTCAAGCGCCGTGGACTGGCGTATGACTTTCATCGGAGAGGCGGTCATAAAGCTGTTTCACGGTCTGTCCAAGGCGCGGGTGCGAAAGGTCTGGCTCGATCTCGGCCAGCGGCTTCAGCACGAAATACCGCTCGGCGAGGCGCGGGTGCGGAATGCTCAGGCTTTTCCCCTCCACGATGACTATGTCGTCGTAAAAAAGGATGTCTAGGTCTATGGGCCGTGGCGTGTTGGGTGCGGCACCCTTCGCGCGGCCAAGTCTCCGCTCGACGATCTTGAGCTGTGTGAGAAGCTCCAGCGGCAAAAGATCCGTTTTGATCTTCGCCGCGGCGTTCAGGAATTTTCCCTGAGGCGGACCGCCGACAGCGTCGGTCTCGATGGAAGCCGACACTTTGAGAATGTCTATGTCTTCGTGTTCGCCGAGAAGTGCCAGCGCCTTATCGATATTGGCCTGCCGCTCGCCCATATTGGAGCCGATGCCTAGATACGCGGTCGCCATCACTTCATCGCCTTCATGCGGCGCAGGGCTTCGCGGATCTCCGGCTCCGGCACCGTGAGCGTGAAGCGCACGTAACCCTCGCCTGCCTTCCCGAAACCTACACCGGGTGTGGCTACAATGCCCGTTTTTTCGAGAAGCTCTTTGCAAAATGCCGTGGAATCCGTGCGCCCTTTCGGAAGCCGCGTGAAAACGTAAAAGGCCGCGGCATTGGCCTTCACGGGGAAACCGAGAGACTTGAGGCCCGCGACAAGCGTGTCGCGTCTTTTTTTGTACATCGCGTTCGTCTTTTTCGTGAAAGTGAAACTTTGTTTCAATCCCTCGATCGCCGCCTGCTGGATGGCCGTGAACACGCCCGAATCGACATTGGACTTCACGCGCAAAAGCGCGTTGATGACCTCCGGCCTGCCGACGGCAAAGCCCACGCGCCAGCCGGTCATGTTGCAGGTCTTGGAAAGCGAATGAAACTCAATGGCTGTGTCTTTTGCACCCGGCACTTCGAAAATACTGACAGGCCTGTCTTTCCCAAAATACACCTCCGAATAGGCGAGGTCGGATGCCACGAGAATGCTGCGCTCGGACGCCCAGCGCACAAGTTTTTCATAGAACGCCTTTGGCGCTATGGCGCCGGTGGGATTGTTCGGGTAATTCACGAACAAGATCTTTGCCTTGGCCGCTACTTCCGCCGGGATCGCGTCGAGATCGGGAAGAAAACCGTCCCCTTCCTTTAAAGGCATGAGATGCGGGACGCCGCCGGCAAAAAGCGTGCCGCTTCTGTACGGTGGGTAACCGGGGTCCGGGATAAGCACGACGTCGCCCGGGTTCACGAACGCTAACGGCAGATGCGCGATCCCCTCTTTCGAACCGATAAGAGGCAGTATCTCCGTGGCCGGGTGAAACGACGCGCCAAAGCGCTTCTTGTACCACGCGGAGATCGCTTCGCGGAATTGGGCGTTGCCGCGATCCAGCGGATAATGATGGTTGCGCGGCTCTTTCATGGACTTGGCCATCGCCCGGAGAACGAAACCGGGCGTGGGCTGATCGGGATCACCGACGCCGAAGTCGATGACTTTCACGCCTTTTTCGATGGCGCGCCTTTTGGCGCGGTCGATCTCGACGAAAAGATAAGGGGGCAGCGCCTGGAGCCGCTGCGATTCTTCGAGACTCATTTCAAAACATCAGACATCTGATACAGGCCTTTGGACTTTTTGGCGAGAAAAAGTGCGGCGACCAACGCCCCGCGGGCGAACGCGTCGCGTGACTGAGCCCGGTGAGTGAGCTCTATCGTTTCACCCGGCCCGCTAAAGATAACTGTGTGTTCACCAACAATATCTCCTGCGCGCACGACGTGGATGCCGATCTCCTCCCGCGTCCTCTCACCGGTCATGCCCTTACGGCCATAACGCGACGCCTTGTCGAGATCCCAGCCCTTTTCATCGGCGATAATTTCGGCTATCTTTTTCGCCGTGCCACTCGGCGCGTCTTTTTTCAGCCGGTGATGAGCCTCGATGATCTCGATGTCATAACCCTGCTCGAGCCTTGCGGCCGCGAGCCTCGCTATTTCAAATAAAAAATTGGCTCCGATGCTCATGTTGGGCGAAAGAAGCACGGGTATCGTTTTGGCGGCCTCGCGGATCTTGGCCTGCACGGGTTGTCCGTGGCCGGTGGTCCCGATCGCTATCGCCTTTTTGGCGGCCACGGCCGCGGCGATACTTTTTTCGGTGCCTTCGGGGCTCGAAAAATCTATGAGAACGTCCGATGCCCCCAGCGACTTGGCCGAAAGCTCCGTCAGCTTCACTCCCGTCGTCTGTTCGAGCCCAAGAAGGGGTCCAATGTCTTTGCCAAAACCACCGCACTCGCGCCGATCGAAGGCCGCTGACACGCGGATGTCTTTGGACTGAAGCGCGAGAGTGAGGATGCGGCTGCCCATGCGTCCGAGAGCACCATTCACGGCAATTTTTATCATCGCTTTTTCTCCGTTATTTGACCGCGAGCCCAAAGTCCTTCATCGCCTGCACCAGCATTTTTTCATTCGCGGGCTGCATCGCGCAAAGCGGCAGGCGGACCTCGTCGCTGCAAAGCCCCATGAGCTTCATCGCGCGCTTGATGGGAATAGGGTTCGTCTCGATGAACACCGCGCGGCAGAGTGGGAACATCTTGTAATGCAGCTTCTGCGCCTTGCCGTGATTTCCCGCAAAGTAAGCGTCCACCATCTGCGACACGACCTCGGGCACGAGATTGGCGATCACCGAGATCACCCCTTTGGCGCCGAGTGCCAAAAGCGGCAGCGTCAGCGAGTCGTCGCCGCTCAAAAGCGTGATGTCGCAGAGAGATAAAATATGCGAGGCCTGATCCATGCTGCCTGTGGACTCTTTGATGCCCACAATAGTCGGGATCTTGGCCAAACGTGCCACTGTCTCCGGGGTCAGCGACACGGCGGAGCGCCCGGGGATGTTGTAAAGAATGATGGGGATGTCGACGGACTTCGCCACTTTTTCAAAATGGCGATAAAGCCCTTCCTGTGTCGGCTTGTTGTAATAAGGGACCACGAGCAGGGCCGCGTCAGCGCCCGCTTTCTTGGCAAATCTCGTCAGCATCACGGCCTCGTCGGTGCTGTTGGAGCCTGTGCCGGCGATCACCGGCACTTTATTTTTCGCGGTATCGACGACGATCTCGATCACCCTCTCATGCTCGCGATACGACAGTGTCGGTGACTCGCCGGTCGTACCGACGGGCACGAGACCGTCGGTGCCGCCTTTGATCTGCCTTTGCACGAGCTGCACCAGCGTTTTTTCATCCAGCTTGCCGCTTTTGAACGGCGTCACAAGCGCCGTCATGGAACCATGGAAATTCATGCCTTCACGCTCCCTTCGAAAGTGGTTTCGACTTTGCCCTCAAGGTACACGTCCCTGAAAGACCCGTTCTTTTCCTTTGAAAAATAAATTTTCAGCGTCTCGCCGCCTTGCGTGCGCACGGCCACCGGCGATTCGAGGCCTTTCAGCGCGGCGGCCACCAGAGCCGACGCGGTCGAGCCCGTGCCACAGGCAAGCGTATCCGCTTCGACACCGCGTTCATAAGTCCTGACGTCCAGCATATTTTTCCCGCGCAGCGCGACGAAGTTCACGTTCGTGCCCTTGGGCGCGAAATGCCCATGCTGGCGTATCGCGCGGCCGCGACCACGCACGTCGGCTTCCACGAGCGCCTCCTCGAACACCACGGCATGTGGCACGCCGGTGTTCACGAAATGCAGCGTCTCCTGCGTGCCGTTCACCTGCAGGCGGAGATTCAGCTTGAGGTCCTTTGGGTCTGTCATGCGTGCCTTCACGATGTCGCCTTTCACGGACACGGCGATGTGCCCCGCTAGAGTCTCTATCGTATGCTGGGGACCGGCCATGCCGGTCACCACCGCGAACTTCGCGACGCAGCGCACACCATTACCGCACATCTCGGCCTCGCTGCCGTCCGGATTGAATATTCTCATGCGTAACTCCGCTTTTTTGGAGCGCTCGACGAGCAAAAGCCCATCGGCCCCCACGGACTGCTGGCGCCTGCAAAGCGTGCGTGCCGTCGCCGCGGCGTTCTTCACGACCCCGCGACGGTTGTCCACGACGATGAAATCATTGCCCGCTCCGGACATTTTGGTGAATTTAAGCAGTTGGGACATGCTAGAGCACCTCAGCCACGACACGCTCGTTACGGATGAGATCCTCGCGTGTCTCTCTCCGGCGCGCGATGAAAAACCGGCTGCCTTTCACCACGACCTCGGGCACGCGAGGCCGCGAGTTGTAGTTACTCGACATGACGAAGCCGTAAGCGCCGCAGGACATGACGGCCAAAAGGTCACCGGGCTTCGAGCGATGTAGTTTTCTGTCTTTCGCTAGAAAATCTCCGCTTTCGCAGATGGGCCCCACGACGTCGGCCTTCACGAAACTTTCCTTCCCCTTCGGCCTTATCACCGGAACGATCTCATGATGCGCCCCGTAGAACGCGGGACGGATGAGGTCGTTCATGCCGCCGTCCACGATGATGAAAGACTTGGTCGGCGAAGTTTTTTCATACAACACTTTCGTGACGAGGATGCCGCTGTTGCCGGAGATGAAGCGGCCGGGCTCGAGCACGAGTTTCAGGTGCGGATAATTTTTGAAAAGCGGTATCACCACTTTGGCGAAATCCTTGGCCGTCTGCGGCTTTTCCTTCGAGTAAATGATCCCGAGCCCGCCGCCGATGTTGAGATACTCGATCGGGTTGCCGGCGTAGCTCACGCTGTCGATGAACTCGAGGCACTTGCGTATCGCCTGCACGAACGGCTTGGACTTCGTGATCTGCGAGCCGATGTGGATGTGCACGCCAGAAAACCGTAAAAATGGATAGCGGTACGATTCCATGAAAAGCTTGTACGCCGTCTCCACCGCCAGGCCGAACTTGTTCTGCTTCGAGCCCGTCGTGATGTAGTGGTGCGTGTCGGGCGCCACGTCAGGATTCAGGCGTATCGCGATCTTCTGCACGGTCTTATACTTGCAGGCGACCTCGTTGATCACGTCGAGCTCCTGGATGGACTCCACGTTGAACATGAGTATCTTCGAGCGTATTGCCTCTTCGATCTCGACCGGCGTTTTGCCCACCGAGGCGAAAACGATCTTTTGGGGATCGACACCCACTTTTTTTGCGCGGAAAAGTTCTCCGCCGGAAACGATGTCGAGACCGGAACCGTTTTTCACCAGCGCCTTCAGCACCGTGAGATTGGAATTGGCCTTCATCGAAAAGCAGATGAGCGGGTTCATCGGCCGAAACGCCTCTTTCAGCTTGAAATAATGGTCGAGAAAAGTCCCGATGCTGTAGAGATAGAACGGCGTTCCGACGGACGCGGCGATCTTGGAAACGGGCGCGGACTCGCAGTGAAGCTCGCGGCCCTTGTATTGAAATCGGTGCATTGAACTCCTACGCTTTCTTTATTTGAGTCTCTTTTTCCAGGCGGCGATCTGTTTTCTCACTTCGGACGGCCTCGTACTGCCGCTAGTACGCTTCTGACCCACCGAGTGGGCCGCATCGAAGAGGCCATACACGTCGCCTTTCACCGCTGGGGCGAACTTTTTCAAAATATCAAGGCCTATCCTTTGGATGGGCACGCCCTCTTGCTCGGAAAAACTGACGAGGCGCCCGACCTGGGCATGCGCTTCCTTGAAAGCCACGCCTTTTTTGGCAAGATAGTCCGCGAGATCCGTCGCGTACAGCGACGCGTCGTTCAAAAGCTGAGCCGCCCTTTTTTCGTTGATCTTGAGCGTCGCGAACATCCTCGTGAAAATGTCGAGAATGTCCTCGCAGGTCTCGATGGAATCAAAAAGGAATCTTTTGTCCCACTGCAGGTCGCGGTTGTAAGAAGTCGGCAGTCCCTTCAGCGTCGTGAGCATACCCACGAAGTTACCCGTGAAAACCCCCGAGGCACCGCGCGCGAGCTCGAGAAAATCGGCGTTCTTTTTTTGCGGCATCATCGAACTGCCGGTGCAAAAGCTCTCGTCGATGTCCATGAGCGAAAAACCCTTGGTCTGGCCGATCATGAGGTCCTCGGCGATGCGTGAAAGCTGCAGGCCAGTGAAAACGACGCCCGAGAGCGCGTTCACCACAAAGTCGCGGTCGCCGGCGACGTCGTAGCTGTTGTTGGAGATCTCGGAGAGTCCCAGCTTCCTCGCCATCCATTCCCTGTCCAATGCGAAAGTCACTCCCGCCAGCGCTCCGCTGCCCAGCACAAAAGTATCAAAGAATGGCAGAGCCGCCTCGAGCCGCCGTTTGGCTCTTTCCAGCATCTCGACGTAAGCCAGAAAAATATGCGCCTGCGAAACCACCTGGGCGTTCTGCATATGCGTCATACCGGGCACCAGCGTGTGCTCATATCTCTCGGCCTTGCGGACTATCTCTTTCTGAAGCCGCGCAATATGACCGAGAATGACCCCGGCGTGTTCTTTGCAGTAAAGCCGCGTGCTCTGGCTCACGAGATCGTTGCGTGACCTTGCCGTGTGAAGCTTGTCCGCCAAAGACCCCACGCGCTTGGCAAGCTCCGCCTGTATCGCCGAATGGATGTCCTCGAAAGCTTGCGAGGGCTTCCAGGTGCCGGCACCGGCCTTTTTTTGAAGCGCGCGGATGGCGGCTAAAAGCCTTTTTGCCTCGCCCGCCGTGAGCACCCTGCATTTTTGCAGCGCCTGCACGTGCACGGCGTCGATGTCGAGGTCATAGGGCAGAAGCCGGATATCCCAACAGAGAGATGCGCTGAACTTCTCAAAGCGCGGATCTGTCTTTTTCCTAAACCTTCCGCCCCACAGCTTGGCGTTTTGTTTTCTGGTCATTCGGCTCCTGACTCCTGACTACTAATTCCTGACTACTATTTTTTATAAGGTAATGCCCACAGATCAATAAACCCCTTCGCAAGCTTTTGGTCAAACTTGTCCTTGGCGCTGTAGGTCGCGAGACTTTCCTTATATAACGAGTGCGGCGACTTGCGGCCCACCACCTGCGATGAAAACTTCCTCAGCTTCACCCGCACGGTGCCGCTCACACGGGCTTGCGTCTTCTCGACAAAAGCGTCCAGCGCCTCACGAAGCGGCGTGAACCACAGCCCGTAGTAAACGAGTTCCGCGTACTTGAGCGATATCCCTTCCTTGAAATGCAAAAGCTCCCTGTCGAGCACGAGGCTCTCGAGATCCTTGTGTGCCTCGAGCAGTATCGTCGCCGCCGGGGCCTCGTAGATCTCGCGCGACTTGATGCCGATAAGCCTGTTCTCGATCATGTCCATGCGGCCGATGCCGTACTCGGCGCCCAGTTCGTTCAGCTCAGCGATGAGCTCAAGATCTTCTTTTCTTTTTCCGTTCAGACCCACCGGGATGCCTTTTTCAAAAAGGATCTCCACCGTGATGTCCTTCAAGTCTTTTTTCTCGGCGCCGCGAGTCCACTGGAACGCCTCCTGAGGCGGCTCGATGTTGGGATCTTCCAGCGCACCGGCCTCGACGCTGACGCCCCAGATATTCTTGTCGATGGAAAACGGGCTCTTTTTCGTGACGTCGATGGGGATGTGGTGTTTCTCCGCGTAACGGATCTCGTCTTCGCGGGACTTGAATTCCCACTCCCTCACCGGCGCGAGGGTCTCTAGCGAGCTGTCCAGCGCCTGTGTGGTCACCTCAAATCGCACCTGGTCATTGCCTTTGCCGGTGCAGCCATGCGCCACGGCCGTGGCTTTTTCGGCATGCGCGACGGCGACCTGCTCGGCCGCGATCAGCGGCCTAGACAAGGCCGTCGCCAGCACATAGCGACCCTCGTACACGGCGTTGGCTTTCAGCGCCGGCCAGATATAGTCCGTCACGAACTTTTTCTTCAGGTCTTTCACGACCACCTTCGAGGCGCCGGCCTTTTTCGCGCGTTCGACCGCGGCCGTCGTCGTCTTTTCCTGGCCGACGTCGGCCATGAACGCCACGACCTCGTAGCCTTTGTCCTTAAGCCACTTGATCGCGACGGAGGTGTCGAGACCGCCTGAATAAGCCAAAACTACTTTTTTCATGTCGATTGTCCCGTTTCGTTAGATCAGAGCCGTTTCGTATTTTCTCTTTTTTCTTGTGAGCAGCAGAAAGAGAAGCGCCTTCTGCGTGTGCAGCCTGTTTTCCGCCTGATCGAAGATCACCGAACGCGAATGCTCGATCACCTCATCGGTGATCTCTTCGCCGCGATGCGCGGGCAAGCAGTGCATGAACATCGCGTCTTTCGGCGCTTTGCCGATGATGGCGCCATTGAGCTGGAACGGTTGAAAATCGCGCACCCGCTGATCGCGCTCTTTTTCCTGTCCCATGCTCACCCACACGTCGGTGTAGATGGCATGCGCGTTCTTGATCGCGGTGAACGGGTTATTCGACAGCGTGATCTTGGAGCCGCTGTCCTTGGCGATGAGTTTCACCTCTTTCATGATCTCCTCGCTCGGTTCATAGCCGCGCGGCATCGCCATCGCTAGATTGGCCCCCGTCTTGGCCACGCCGTACAAAAGCGAGCTCAGCACGTTGTTGCCGTCGCCGATGTAGGCGATGTTCATTTTCGCGAGCGTCTTGAACTTTTCACGGATGGTGAAAAGGTCCGCCAGCGTCTGACACGGGTGAAAGCGGTCGCTCAGGCCGTTGATCACCGGGACCGAGGCGAACTGGCTGATCTGCCTCAAGTCGCTGTGCGAATGCGTGCGCACGACGATCGCGTCGCAGTAGCGCGAGAGAACGCGCGCCACGTCCTTGGCGGACTCACGCTCGCCCAGCGGCTGTTCCTGCGGGTCCATGTACACCGTGTCTCCGCCGAGTTCGCTCATGCCGACCTGGAAAGACACGCGCGTACGCATGGACGGTTTCTGGAAAAGCAGCGCGAGCGACCTGCCCTTCAGCTTCGAGAGAAAACTCTCGGGCGACTTTTTCATTTTGTCGGCCAGCTTGAAGATCATGTCCAGGTCCGACGGCGTGAGCTCCGCCAGGCTCAGAAGATCTTTGGCGGCAAAAGGGAGCGCCTGTGCCTTGCGGCTTCTTTTACGGGGCGCGCTTTTTCTCGCTTTTTTTCTCTTTTTCGATTTACTCATAGAACCTTACTCCCTTCGTGTGTAAGTAACCTCTCCTCTTCGGCCGCCAGGACCCCGTCCAGGATCGCGACGGCGTGATCGATCTCTTTCTCTCTGACCACCAGAGGGGGCATGAGACGCAGGACGTTTCCCTGCGTGCAGTTGATCAACAGCTTCTTCTTCAGACATTCCTCGTAAATGTTTTTACCCTCGACCGTGAGCTCCACCCCGGCCATGAGCGCCATACCGCGCACCTCACGGATGATGCCGAACTTTTTCTTCAGCTCCTGCAGTCGCCGGAAAAGATACGAACCCGTGATCACGGCGTTGGCCAAAAGCTTTTCCTTCTCGATAGCCTCGAACACCGCCAGCGCCGCCGCGCAGGCCAGTGGACTGCCGCCGAAAGTCGTCGCGTGCATGCCCGGCTGCAGCGTGTCGGCGATGTCCTTTTTCACGACCAGCGCCCCGATGGGAAAACCGCCCCCGAGAGATTTCGCGAGCGTCATCATGTCCGGCTCGATACCAAAATTCTTGAAGCAGAACATCTTTCCGGTGCGCCCCATACCGGTCTGCACTTCGTCAAAAATGAGCAGTATCTTTTTCTCGTTGCAGATGCGCCGCACCGCCGAAAGGTAGTGCGCGTCCACCACACGGACACCGCCCTCGCCCTGTATCGGCTCGAGAATAATGGCCGCCGTCCGCGGGCTTATCGCCTTTTGCAGCGCCTCGAGGTCGTTGAACGGTACGTGCACAAATCCTTCGGGGATCGGCTGAAAACCCTCCTGATGCTTTTTCTGCCCCGTCGCCGCGAGCGCCGCGAGTGTGCGCCCATGGAAAGACCTTTCCATGGAAATGATCTCGTATTTGGCCGGGTTGCCGTGTTTTCTCGCCAGCTTGAACGCCGCCTCGTTGGCCTCGGCGCCGGAATTCGAGAAAAACACCTTGCCCGGGAACGAGTGGCGGATGATCTCCTCCGCTAGTATCCCCTGCCCTTCGTGATAATAATTGTTCGACACGTGCATGAGGCGCTCGACCTGCCGCTTCACGGCCTCGGTGACGCGCCTGTGACAGTGTCCGATGCCGCTCACCGCCCAGCCGGGGAAAAAGTCCAGATACTCGTTGCCATGCGCGTCCCACACGCGCGTCCCTTTTCCCCTTTCCAGCACCAGCGGGAACTTGGAATAGCATGGCACCACGAAATCGTAGTAAAGCCGTATGGTTTTCCGATAATCCACTGTCATGATCTATCTCTTTACGATCTCAGTCCCGACACCTTTGTCGGTGAATATCTCGAGCAGTATCCCGTGCGGGATGCGACCGTCGATGATATGTGTCTTTTTCACGCCACGGTCCAGGGCCCGCATGCACGCCCGGACTTTCGGGATCATGCCGCCGCTGATCACTTTTGACTCGATCAGCTCCTCCACCTCCGCGGCGTTGATGTGGGAAATGAGCGAGGTCGGGTCGGACTGCTTTTTCATGATCCCCTGCACGTTCGTGATCAGCACAAGCTTCAGTGCCGTGAGATTGCGCGCGATCTCGGCCGAGGCTTGGTCCGCGTTCACGTTGTAGGTGAAATTGTCCTTGCCGATGCCGATCGGCGAGATGACGGGGATGATGTCGCTCGTGATCATTCTCTGGATCACGTCGCCGTTCACCTTCGTGATCTCCCCCACGAAACCGATATCCTGACCATCGATGTCCGCGTGCTTTTTCGTTTCGATCAGGTGGTCCTCTTTGCCGCTGAGAGAGATGGCGCTGCCGCCGAGCGAGATGATCTCCCTCACGATCTCGCGGTTCAGCTTCGAGAGCTCCTCTTCCACGATCTCAATGGTCTCTTCGTCCGTCACACGATAGCCGTTCACGAACTTCACTTCCTTGCCGATCTCTTCGATGCGCTTCGAGATGTAAGGCCCGCCACCGTGCACCAGCACTGGCCTCATCCCCACGTAGCTCATGAACACGATGTCCTCGAGCACGTTGCGGCGGATCACGGTGTCCGTGAGCACGGCGCCGCCGTACTTGATGACGATGGTCTTGTCATAAAAGCTCTGGATGTAGGGCAGTGCCTCGATGAGCACGTCCGCCTTTCTGATCATTTCCTGCATGGATCCTGACTCCTGACTACTGTCTCCTGACTACTGTTTTTTAAGTTCTATATGTCGAATTAATTCGCACGTAGTTCGTCGAAAAATCACAGGTGTAACAGGTCGCGCCGAAATGGCCGAGACCCAGGTCCACCGTGATCCGGATGTTCTTTTGCGCGAAAATACGGTTCAGGATCACCGCCTTTTTCTTCACGCGCCCGCCGTTTTTCAGCACCGGTTCTTTTCCAAGATAGATCGTCAGCTTCCACGGGTCCACGTGCGCGCCCGAATACCCGACGGCCGCCGCGATACGCCCCCAGTTCGGGTCACAGCCGAAAAGCGCGCATTTCACGAGGCTGGAATTGGCAACGGACTTGGCCGCCAGCCTCGCGTCCTCGCGGCTTTGGGCGTTTTTCACGTGCACCTCGACGAACTTGGTCGCGCCCTCGGCATCTTTCACCATCTGCTTGGCGAGCACGAGAAAAATGCTCTCGAGCGCCTTCGTGAAAGTCCTGAACTCTTTGGTCTTTTCGGCGATCTTCTTGTTCTGTGCCGCGCCGTTGGCCAGAACGATCACCATGTCGTTGGTCGACATGTCGCCATCGATGGTGATGGTGTTGAAAGTCTTGTTCACCGCCCGCTCGAGCGCATCGCGCAGCGCCGGCTGCGTGATCGCGGCGTCCGTCGTGACAAAGCAGAGCATCGTGGCGTGCTTCGGCGACACCATCGCCGGATGGATCATGCCGGCGCCCTTGGCGATCGCGCCCACTTTTACCTGCTTCTTCCCCGCCTGGAACTGTACGGCGATCTCTTTATTCATCCTGTCCGTCGTAAGGATGGCGGCCGCGGCCGACTCACTGCCATGCCGGCTTAAGTCCCTCGCGAGCTGCGGCAGCGCCGACACGATCTTTTTGATGGGCAGAGGCTTTCCGATGACGCCCGTGGACGCGACAAGCACGTCCTTTTTCTTGAGCCGCATGAGCCCCGCGACGGACGCCGCCATCGTGCGCGTGTTGTCAAAACCACTTTGGCCGGTCATGCAGTTGGCGTTGCCGGAATTGGCGACAATGGCCTGCGCCATGCCGTCCTTCAGGTGCTCTTTGTTCACGACGACGCATGACGCCTGCACTTTATTGGTCGTGAACACGCCGGCGGCTTCGCATCTCCGGTCGGATAGGATGAGCGCCAGATCTTTTCTCTTGGACTTTTTGATGCCGCAGAACATCCCGGCCGCCCTGAAACCGAATGGCGCCGTCACGCCGCCTTTGATGAATTTCATTTCAAACCACTCGTTTCGTCAAAACCACACAGGATATTCATGTTTTGCACGGCTTGGCCCGCCGCGCCCTTGCTCAAGTTGTCGATGGCCGTCACGATCACGGCGAGGCCTTTGGCCGCGTTCACGCCGAGACCGATGTCGCAGAAATTGGTGTGCACCACGTGCTTCAGCTCCGGCAGCGCCCCGTTGGCATGCACCTTCACGAACGGCTCCTCCGCATAAAACTTCTGATAGACAGCGATGAGCTCGTCCGTTTCCATTTTCTTTTTGAGCTTCACGTAGATCGTGCTCAGTATCCCCCGGTTGACCGGCAAAAGATGCGGCACGAACACGACGCTCAGGTCTTTCCCCGCCACCTTGGACAGCTCCTGGTCTATCTCCGGCACGTGCTGATGCTCGAAAAGCTTGTACGCCTTGAAATTCTCGTTCACTTCGGAAAAATTGAGCGCCCTGTCCGCTTTCCTGCCTGCGCCCGTGACGCCGCTTTTCGCGTCTATCTGTATGCTTTCAGTATCGAAGAGGTCCTTTTTTACGCCCGGCAAAAGACCGAGGATAGCGCCCGTGGGATAACAGCCGGGATTCGCGACCAGCACTGCGCCTTTCAGCTTTGCTCGGTTGATCTCAGGCAGACCGTACACAGCCTTTTTGAGATTCGCCTTGTCCTTGTGCGCGACCTTGTAAAATTTCTCATAAACCGCCGTGTCGTCCAGCCGGTAGTCCGCGCTCACGTCGATCACCTTTTTATTGGCCGCGAGGAACTGCGGCGCCACCTGCATGGACACCGTGTGCGGCAGTGACAG
>CAZTBX010000036.1:0-4869 GCA_964612035.1 uncultured Planctomycetia bacterium | reverse complement strand
GCCGCTTGATAAGCGCGCACCAGCCGTCGAATCTTTCAGGAACAAATAAAAGTCTGTCTGAAATTTAAAATCCGGCTCGTCGATGTCCCGGTATTCCAACGCACCTTTTTCGCTTAAAAGAACTTTCGCGATATTTTTAAGGCCTCGGCCACCATCGAGGTAAGCCAAACCGTATCTGCGCCGCACGTCATCCTGCATCAGAAATTTTAGACCCAGCAACGCGGCTAACCGCTGATTTGTGGCAAGGCTTTGTTTATCTATCGGTTCGATGGTCTTTTGCTTCACCGTCATATGCAACAGCCTGTCACCCCCCAGGGCATGGAGACCGATCTCGATAAAAACCTTCTCATTGCCGGAATTATTCACGCCATTGACAATGATCTCATGAAGCGCATCCAACACCTCATTGTTGACGTTCACGCCATTGAGCAGTGCCCGAACTTGGTCCAGATCAGCGGAGGCTATGTTGTAAATAAAGGTACCAGAGGAAATGTCCTGACGCTCGGACAATGTCACCAATCGTGAGATCTCTTCTGACAGAGCCGGCTCAGATTCAAAAACGATCGGCGACTGATCGGCCAGCCTTGCGCCGGCGGAGTCGTCCGGATCTTGGTCGAATGCGGGAGGTAGTTTTGGCTTGTTGGCTTTGGAGATGCGAATATAGCGTTTACCTTGTTTGTCACTGGAGCTGAAATCCTCATGGTAGTCGATCTTGCCCGCCAACACGACGGGCAACGGCCGCCCAAACAGGGATGTTTTGAGAATGTTCGCCAGCTCCCAGAACTCTATCTCTGACAGCGCGCTGTCTCTGAATTGGATGTCCGCTATGTTTTCCTGCCTCATGAGCTGGGCGACGATGGGGTTCGGATCCAGGGATAGATTCGCTCGGTAACCTTTTCGGACAAACTCGACTTTCGGAGAAGATTCGTTGTTCAGCTCTATCACCGTCTGGGCCAACACTGCCGGACTCTTCGTCAAGACGGCCTGGTCGACCGCCTTTCCGTATTCCAGCGTATACAACTCTTTCAAGTTGTACGCAAAATAGTCGATGGCCAGCTCCATTTCTTCGGTGCCGAGACGCGTTTCATTCCACACACGCCTGACTCCCGGCTCCACGGCGCCACTCACGTGGCTCAGGTCGTCCATCCAGCGTCTGAGCTCCAATATCTGTCCATTGGTTCTGACACTCGGATTTTTTTCCACCATGGATTCGACCATGTCTTTCGCCGAGCGGACAAATAGATCCACCCTCACCCCGTCCCCGAAATAAGCGTCGGTTGAATTGAGATACGCAAAAGTCGTTTTTTCAAGGGCTGTGACGATGGTTTTAATCTGGTTGAACTCGCTTCGCGAGATACCAGAAGGACTTTGTGCGCGATGGGTAAAATCACTCGACAATTCAGAGATGAAGATCGCGAATTTCTTCGCCGCCTCAGTCAGCGTTTCATCGGAATTCGGCTTTGCGAGCCGCGCGCCTAGCGCCGCTTTCAGATCTTCATAGAATTCTTCCAGGGATTCATAGTGTTTGCCAGGTTCGGCCAATATCGCTATTCGCAAAACTTTCAGAACCTTGGCTGGAACTACCCGTTCCGCGTCGCCTGCCGGCCAGGGCTGGCCTTCATAAACCGAGATGTCCACTTCTTCGTCAGTAATGCGCATCGGCCAATCGGCGCTCCGAACACCGTAAATATCATAAAGGATGAAGGCGGCGGCGCTATGGATCTCTTCGTACTTAGTCGCCCGGCGAATGTCATGAACCGGGCGCTGATCGCCGGGGTCAAATACCAACTCGCCAATATCAATGACCCGACAAAGGCCGTTCTCGACGAAAATATTCGACGTATCCAAGTCCGGATAAAAAGCACGGTGCTTTCTTTGCAGATCGGACAGGTGTTCGAGAAGGCTCATGAAAATACGCAAACGCTCCTGCTTGCTTGTCACCGTCTTAAAGACTTCTTCCAGACTTTTTCCTGGAACCGCTTCCGTTTGTATCACGCCCAGTGAACGATCCGCCCGTACAAGACGGGAAAATACCGTCTGGTCTTTGGCGATACGGAAAAAGGCCTCAACGGCTTCATAGTGAACAAACTGGTCTTTCCCCTCTCGATAGATCTTGAGAAAAGTCGGCCGGGCGCCGGGCGCCGTATCCAATACCTTGAGAACCACCGCGAACTCATGGTCGTGTGTCCATTCGAGCACTTGATAGAGAGTTTCGTGGATCTTTAAAATGGGCGCCTGTTTCGCCGTCATGCGTTGTTTGATCTTTTTTATTAACATTTCATTCCGTTTTATCGAAGTGATTTCAAGAATTTCAGAATCAACGGTAAGTCTCGCGCCTGACGTCACTGGCCTTCTCAGGACCGCCGGGATGGACGCGTCGTCAAGGACCTTTCTATCGATCTGGAAATCGCTCATCAACGCCACAAGCATGGTTTCCTTTTCATCTTTTTGGAGAAGCAGAACGGTGGCGTCGGGATCTTCGTCCTTGAACCCTGAAAGGACCTTGTGAAGCGCGGGCGTGTTTTTGTGGCTGATATAAAAACGCAATTTTAAAATGGAGTCGATGTGGTTGACTTCGAAAAGACGGGACAGCGTCGAAAAACCGATGAAAATCGTATTGATCTGACGCTTGCCTTTTTCTCCGGTGACCCGGTAAGGGATGAAAACGGCACCATAAAGCGCAAACCACCAGCGGTACACTTCCGGTGAGCCCCGAGTGATCCCGTTTTTCCTGACGAAATCATGGAAAGCGGCATGGAACGCCTGTTTCGCCGCGATGTCAGACGACGCAGACCTTTCCAGCCGTATCGATTGATAGCGTTCGCCGTAGTCAGCGAGAAAATCCGCTATTTTGCTCGAAGCGTTGACCCGGTCGCGGGCATAAGCCAGATATCTTTTTGTCTGTTCGCGCAATGCTTGCTTCTTATCCACCTCTTGCGCCCGCGCCATTCTTCCAAATGCCGCTCGCGCGTAGATGATATCGTATCGAAGCGGGAACAGGTCCGGCTCGCGGATACGCTTCAACTGCTGCAAACCAAGAGCCGACTCCCTAAATCTCCCGGCATTTCCTTCACTCAAGGCCTTTTCAAGCACATCGATCCTTCGCAAAATATCCTGATTTCTCGCGATGGCCAGCGAGCGTGCCTCAGACAGACGCCCTCGCTCAATGTTCGTAACGATGGAAAGAGAGTCTTGGCGGCGTTCTTTGATCTTCTGCTCGGCCACGGCCAGCAAACCATAAGCCGCCTCCCAATCCCTCGAGCGAATGTTCTTAACGGCGTTTTGTATGGCCAAGTCCGCATCTTTTTTCTTGGTCACCCATCGATAGCGGATCTCGGACCTTGCCTTGGTCAGTCTGCTCAGAAGCGGTCTAGGCATGGCGACCGGCGCTGTCTCTCCTAGACTCAAACCCTTTCCTAGCTGTAGAATTTCCTGCGCTTTTTTCTTCCATTCCCCGCGGTAAGCGTCTTGGAAACCTAGCTTCACAAATTGGGTAAAAACCTCGGTGAGCCGGTCGAAATAATCTTGGTTGGTGGATTCCAGCCGGCCGGAGGCCTGTTGAGCTGCTCGATTCTTTACGATGTCTTTGCTTTGAGCCAGCAGCGAGAGAACAAGGCTCAGCCTCTCCACTTCGTCTATTTCAGAATCGATCTGATGATTCAGCGACCGCAGGACTTCCCACAAATGATCGAATTTTCTTACACTTTCGACGAGCACGGGCCCCCCGGAGCGCATGCGATAGCTGTACTGTTTCACGACATACCTAAGGCTTTCCCTTTCGTAGCGCACACTCAGTTCAGGTTTTTTGGTTTCGACGATAGGTAAAGTCGCTGCCACAGGCGTTGACACCTTCTTATCTTTTTGAATAAATTCAGCGGCCTTGAACTGTCCGAGAAGATCAATGATCAACCGGCGTTCTCTCGGATAAAATCTTGTGGTGTGATAGTTGACGGCCATGCGGTCGGCCGCGGTCTCTCTCCGCTTTAGCATGCCCGATACCTCGTCCAGCAGGTCTCGTTGTTTTTTACCAAAAATAGATGTCTTCGTGTCAGGCAGTCTCAACACTTCGCGTGCTTTATTCCTCAGCGCATCGTCGTCAAGCGTGTCAAGCGTTGCCATCTCTAGATTGACCGCGTTGATAAGGCTCCAGACCTCGTCTCCCGGTGCAACTTTCTCGATAGCGGCAAAAACAACGTGCTGGGTCATTTTATGAGAAAATTCTAGATTTTCCGGACTGGCCAGCCGCGCCCCGGCTGCAGACCTGGCCAGCTCTATCCTTTGCCGGATCTTTTTTTCATCGATGCCTTTCGGCACCGTCAGCATCATCTCAAGGATCACTTTTTTCTGGTCCGTCGAAGACTTGAAAACACCCACGTTGATGCGGGGGTCCAACTGCCAAAGAGCTTGCAGGATCTCGTAGAGATCGCCAAGGTGGTGAGGGACCTGGTGACGGAACTGGATACGTCGTATGTTCTTTTTTGATAAAAAGCTTTCCCACACACCCCACAACCCGGGTTCTGGCATCTTGACGTCGGGAATGCTTTCAATGGACTTCAAAAGCTCATTGATCTCATTGGGTTCTGTATTTTCAAGCAACATCTCGACCGAAACCGCGTTTTCTTCACTTTTTAATTCCTGGATGCTGATCCGTTGGGACCAGACGGCCCGCGTCACCGCCAACAAGATACCCGGACGGTCATGGCGTCCCGTGACCAGTATCCGTACCTTGCCTTTTTGGATCGGTCCCAACTGCTGAGCCCGCAGCTTATTCTGCGAAAACCTTTCTTTGATATCTTGGACATTCACTTGGCCGCTTCCAACAAGGGCCAGGAGCATACGAGAGTTGGCCAACCGAAGATGCGGAAAAGT
>CAZTBX010000035.1:0-4500 GCA_964612035.1 uncultured Planctomycetia bacterium | reverse complement strand
ACCAGCAAAAAATTTTTGTGCCCGTCGCCCGGCAGGAACCGGAAGCGCGCGTTGCCCAGCTTCCCGGATAACGCTTCTACGAGGGCTATCGCTTCATTGTCCGCGATCCGGCCTCCGGAGGCATCCGCGAGCTTGCCTTGCGCCGCCGTAACGAGGTCGCAGCGGAAAACCACCGGCCTGTCGTCGAACTCGATGCCGGATCCCAACGCGCATAAAGGCGCGAGGCCCGTGTAAAACTCAAGCGGGTCGTAGCCGAGCGCGGCCATGCACGCGATATCTTTTTTCGGCGCGAGCGTTCGTGGAATGAAATGCGCCGAACCGACGCGGCCCCGTTTCGCGAGCTCGTCCATGCACGGCGTTCGCGCCAGCTCGAGCGGTGTGCGCTGTTCGAGATCGTCCACCGGCTCGTCGGCCATGCCCTCACAGACGAGGACGAGATGCTTCATTTTATCGCCCGGAGTATCGCCTCGAGCTTGGCCGGCACCGCTTTGGGCTTTTTCACCTGCCGCAGCGCCTGGTCTGGATCTTTCAGGCCGTGCCCCGTGAGCACGCACACGATGACGGGCTTGCGGCCAGCCGGCGATCTGAAATAGTTTTGTTTTTTCATCTTCAGCAAACCCGCCACGGACGCGGCGCTTGCCGGTTCCACGAAAATGCCTTCTTTTTTCGCCAAAAGCGAATAGGCAGCGAGAATTTCTTTGTCGCTCACGGCCTCGATGACACCGCCGGACTCGTCGCGCGCGGCCACGGCCATTTTCCAGCTGGCGGGATTGCCGATGCGAATGGCGCTGGCCACGGTTTTCGGCGACTTCACCTCTTTGCCGCGCACGATGGGCGCGGCGCCCTCGGCCTGAAAACCCATCATCACCGGCGTGGAATCCACGCGGCGTTTGTGATGATATTCGCGGTAACCTTTCCAATAAGCCGTGATGTTACCCGCATTCCCTACCGGCATCGCATGATAATCCGGCGCGCGGCCGAGCTGGTCGCATATCTCGAATGCGGCTGTTTTTTGTCCCTCGAGCCTGAAGGGGTTCACCGAATTGACCAAGGTAATGAGCGGTCTCTGCGCCGACACTTCTCGGACAAGCGCAAGTGCTCGGTCGAAATTGCCGTCCACGGCGATCACCTCGGCATCGTGTATCAGCGCCTGACTGAGCTTCCCGAGCGCGATCGCGTTCTTTGGGATCAGCACCACGCAGCGGATGCCTGCCCTCGCGGCGTACGCGGCGGCCGAGGCGGAAGTGTTGCCGGTACTCGCGCAGAGCACGATCTTGGATCCGGCCTCTTTGGCCTTGGACACGGCCATCGTCATGCCACGATCCTTGAACGAGCCTGTGGGATTCAGACCCTCGTACTTGAGGAACACTTCCGCATCCACCAGGCCGGAAAGTGTCTCGGCGTGGATCAGCGGCGTGTTGCCTTCGTTCAGCGTAACCACCGGAGTCGACGAAGACACCGGCAGATAGTCGCGGTATTTTTCAATGATGCCGCGCCACATCATCCTTCTACCCTCATCAGAACAGTTTTGCGGCTTAAGCCCTTTTTCGCCCGGATCTCCCTCAGCGCCGCCCGAATGTTCTTCTCCGGCGCCTCGTAGGTCAAGATCACGACTGGGACCGAATGCTGTTTGTGCGAATCCGTCTGGTGAACGCTGAGAATGGAAATGCCGTGCTTGCCCAGCGTGCGCGCGATGAGTCCGAGAACGCCGGGCCTGTCCGCCACCTGAAAACGCAGATAATACTTCGACACACTCTGCTCGATCGGGAGAACACGCAGATGCCTGAGCGCCGAAAGATCGGCGGAAAAATCCGGGCGCTCGCTCACGATCTTTTTCGCGCCATCGATGATGTCGCTCATGACGGCGCTCGCCGTCGGGTCCATGCCCGCTCCCTTGCCGTAAAAAAGGAGGTCGCCGGCCTGGTCCGCGTGCACGAACACGGCATTGTACACGCCACGGACGCTCGACAACGGGTGCTCAAGCGGCAAAAGCGTGGGATGCACACGCAGCTCGAGGCCCGAGGGATGCTTTTTCCCCACGGCCAAAAGCTTCACGCTGTAACCAAGCTTGCGCGCGTTCTGGATGTCCGCCTGCGCAAGACCCCGTATCCCTTCTACGGAGATCTCCTTGTACGGGATGGCGGAGTGGAAAGCCAGGCGAGCGAGTATCGCGAGCTTATGCGCCGAGTCTACACCGTCGATGTCGAGACTCGGGTTTTTTTCCGCGTATCCTTTTTCAGTCGCCTCTTTCAGCGCCGCGTCAAAACTTGGACCGTTTTCGCCGGACATCGCGGTGAGAATGTAATTGCAGGTGCCATTCACGATGCCGAGAAAACGCGAAATGTCATTGGCGGCGAGGCCTTCCTCGAGCGACTTGATGATAGGGATACCGCCGCACACACTGGCTTCGATGCCGAGCATCTTCGAATGTTTCGCCGCTTGCGCGAAAATGAAATCGCTTTCTTCGGCCAACAGCGCCTTGTTGGCGGTCACCACGTGCTTGCCATGCCTGAACGCATGCTCAATGATGTCTTTGGCCGGATGAATGCCGCCGATGAGCTCCACGAGAATGTCGATGGACGGATCGTGCACTAGCTCTTCGGCGTTCCTCGTGAGAAGTGCGCGTGGGACAGACACGCTTCTTTTTTTCTTCAACGACTTCACGCACACGCGGCGCAGTTCGAGCCGGATGCCGGTCTTGCGTTCGATAGCATCGGCCTGAGTTTTCAGCATCTTGAACACACCCGTGCCCACGGTGCCGAGACCGAGAAGTCCGATGCCGATGACGTTGGATTGGCTGTTACGCATAAAGTTTATTCAAATGTTCTGTTGATTCGCCGAAAATAATTTCGGGGCGAGAGGATTCGAACCTCCGATCTCTTGCACCCCAAGCAAGCGCTCTAGACCAAGCTGAGCCACGCCCCGTAATCCTTTGATCTAATCCAATTCCCTGTGCGGCTCGCGCTTGATGAGGGCCTTCACGGCCTCGCGAGGATTTTCGCCTTTGAACAAGATCGAATGAACCGACTCCGTGATCGGCATCGGCACCCCGTGCTTTTTGGACAAAAGATGTGCGGACTTCGAAGTGTCCACGCCTTCCACGACCATCTCGCTCTCTTTCAAAATATTTTTTAGGCCCTTCCCCTTACCGATCTCCGCACCGAGCGAGCGATTGCGGCTGTGCGGGCTGAGACAGGTGGTTGCCAGATCCCCAAGTCCGCTCAGGCCCATAAAGGTCTCGCGGCGTGCGCCCATCGCGTGTCCCAGGCGCGCCATCTCCGCCACTCCGCGCGCCAGAAGCGCCGCGCGTGTGTTCGAACCATAGCCGAGACCTTCCACGATGCCGGCGGAGATAGCGATCACGTTCTTAAGCGCCCCGCCAAGTTCTACTCCCATGACGTCGGAGCTCTCGAACACGCTGAAATAGTCCGTCGTAAAAAGTTTACGCACATGCGCGCAGAGATCGCGATTCGTCGAGGCCACCGATGCCGCGGCCGGCATCTTGAGCGCGACTTCGCGCGCGATCGTCGGCCCTGAAAGCACACCGAAGCTCACAGCCCCCAGCTCTTCATGGATCACCTGCGACATGACCTTGAGAGACTTTGTCTCGATGCCCTTGGCGACGGACACGAAGCTTTTCTTGTGGATCTTGTCCGTTTTGATCTTACAAAGCACGCTACGCATGAACTGCGAAGGGACCGCAAGGACGATCATTTCAGCGGTCGCGCACGCCGCGTGCAGGTCCGGTTCTAGCCGCACGTTTTCCGGGATCTTGAAACCCGGAAGGAATTTCTTGTTCTCCCGGGTCTTTTGCACTTCTTTCACGTATTCTGGAAAAGCGCCCCACAAATGAACGGGGTGGCCGTTCCAGGCCAAGAGCAGCGCAAGCGTGGTTCCCCAGCCGCCATCCCCCAAAACCGCAATTTTTGTATCTTTGTGTGACATAATGACTTAAGTCTAAATGTGAAATAAAAATTGAGAGAAAAATTATAACAAAGCGTAAAAGATTGGTCAATATGAAACTAGGGGTTTGGGGAGGAGGATTGGCGAGAAATGGGCTTTAAATCTTCATCTTCGGCAGAGAGCCGGAGAGGATGTCGAATTTGATGCTGTGCATGAACACCACCGCGAAAACGTGCAGGTTCTGCACCACGTAAAAGCTGCCGATGACGCGGTAGATCATCTGGCTGGTGCCTGTTTTGTTATCAAAGATCTTTTTGATCCATACGTGCCTATCTTTTTTGCCAGCGAGATTCGGTGGCGCTTCCACCAAACCCGGCGCCAGCTCGACTTCCGGCTGAAAACCCTGGTCTGAAACGTAGTAAACGAATTTTTTCTCCGCCTTAGCCACGAACCCCTGCTGGTTGATCATCTCCACGATGGAGAGATTTTTCCGTTTATGGTTCTCGGAGGTGTTGGTCTGTATGCGTATCTCTCTCATGCGGCCCTCCGATGCGTCTCCGTGGATGCGCCACTGCGCTCGATCAAATGCAGAAAGAT
>CAZTBX010000034.1:0-4095 GCA_964612035.1 uncultured Planctomycetia bacterium | reverse complement strand
TGTTTCGGCCACGACAAGAGCGTCTTTCGCGTTCTATAATACGAAGGGAGAGGTGGATGTCCTCACCAAGTGCATAAGCAAAGTGTTCGAGGTGTTCCGATGAGGCCCGAGACGAACGGCAAGGAAGTGCGGTTGGACGATCTGTATCAGGAAGTCATCCTTGACCACAATCGCAAGCCGCGCAACTTCGGGAAGCTCGAGCATGCCAACGCCTATTCGCACGGCGTGAATCCGCTGTGCGGGGACGATTACCATCTTTACATTGAAAAAGAAAATGGCCGCGTGAAGGCCGTCGGGTTCGAGGGCCAGGGCTGCGCGATCTCAAAGTCCAGTGCGTCCATGATGACGACGATGGTGGAAGGAAAAAGTCTCGGGGAAGCGGCGGAGCTGAAAGAACATTTTATACGGCTTCTCACCACCGAGCAGCTTTCCGAAGAAAGCCGGTCCAAGGTGGGGCGGCTGAAAATTTTTGAAGGCGTGCGCGAGTTTCCCATCCGCGTGAAATGCGCGACGCTGATCTGGCGGGCGCTCGAGGAAGCGCTGAAAGAACCGAAAGAGGCCCGCTCGGAAGTGTCTACGGAGAAATGAAAAGGAGAAAACCATGAGCAATGAAAATTTACTGATATCGGCGGAGATGACGCCCAATCCCAACACGCTGAAATTCATGGTGAACCGGACACTCGTGGAAACGGGTTCGCTGAATTATCCGGACAAGGAAAAGGCCAAGGGGGTGCTTCTGGCGGAGACGCTTTTTGACCAGGCGAACGTGCTCGGTGTCATGATCGGGCGTGATTTCATCACGGTGACGAAAAGGCCAGAAGCGAGCTGGCACACGATGGTTGAGCCGATCACGAAGACGATCCGGACGCTTTTCGAGTCCAATCAGCCGCTGTTCCCCAAAACCGCTGTGCCCTCTAGCGAGAACGGTTCCAGTAAAAACAGCGAGATCGAACAAAAGATACGCGAGGTGCTCGATAATGAGATACGTCCTGCCGTCGCGATGGACGGGGGAGACATTACTTTTCACGGGTATGAGAACGGAGTGGTCACTTTGCACCTGCAAGGGTCCTGCAGTTCTTGCCCGAGCTCCATCATGACGCTCAAGATGGGCGTGGAGAACCGGCTCAAGTCAATGATCCCGGAGATCCGGGAAGTGGTGCAGGTGTAGACAGAGGACAGAAGACAGAGGACAGAGAAGAATGGAGCTCGAGGTTCTAGAGAAAGCCAATCAAAAAGAAGTAAAAACACGTCTCCGCGAAAAGGTTTTGCGCCTGAAAAAAGAGCGCAACGCTTACATTGTCGCGCACAATTATCAGAACTATGAGGTGCAGGAAGTGGCCGACATTCTCGGTGACTCGCTCGCACTTTCCAAAGCGGCCATCGGGACGGGAGCGGACGTCGTCGTGTTCTGCGGCGTGGACTTCATGGCCGAGAGCGCGAAGATCCTGAACCCGGAAAAGACGGTGATACTTCCCGTGCGCGAAGCGGACTGCCCCATGGCGCTCATGGTCACGCCCGAGCGCCTGCGCGAGAAGAAAAAGCAGTATCCGGACGCGGCCGTGGTGTGCTATGTCAACACTTCCGCCGAAGTGAAGGCCGAGAGCGATATCGCCTGCACTTCCTCCAACGCCGTTCAGATCGTAAAATCACTGCCCCAGAAACAGATCCTCTTCGTTCCGGACAAAAATCTCGGCCATTATGTCCAGCGTTTTTGTCCTGAAAAAGAGATCATTCTCTGGCAGGGGTTCTGCACCACGCATATCCGTATCACCGCACAGGACGTGCTCGACATGAAGGCGAAATACCCGAACTCGCCGTTCATCGCGCATCCCGAGTGCCCGCCGGACGTCATCGACCAGGCAGATTTCGTGTGCTCGACCAGTGGTTTTTCACCCTACATCGGCAAGAGCAAGGCCGACACCTTTATCATCGGCACCGAGGTCGGGATGATATTCAAGCTCAAAAAAGACCACCCGACCAAGCGTTTTGTCATGCCGACAGAGCAGTTCGTGTGTCAGACCATGAAGATGACCACGCTCGGATGGGTGGCCCACGCCCTCGAGGTCATGGAACACAAAATTGAGATTCCTGAAGACATCCGTCAGCGAGCGGAGAAAACTCTCCGTCGCATGATGGACATCTCCAAAGACCACCCGAACGCGGTCATCGCCAGCTATTGATCTAGCTGGGTGACCTCCGCGGGTCTTCGAGCAGGTACTTCACCTCAGAATCAGAAGCGCCGAACTCCTTGGCCACGGAAATGATGTCCGGGCAAAGCTCGTAACTCTCCTTTTTCAAGGCTTCTTTCAGATACAAAAGCGCGGTGAGGCGTACCGGGTGCTTCCGCGAAGCAACCAGCCTGGACCGGCGGTCCTCGCCCGCATTGGGCATTGTTTTAAGCATTGTTGTTCTCCTTTTTTAAAAGCAAAAAACCCATTACCTTGGGAGGTAATGGGTTGATCGGAATTTTTTTAACTAGTGTCTTACTCGGTGGTCAAATCCCCCTGCAACCCATTCTCCGCGCCCTGCGTACAATAATGGCAAGGCATGGAAAAGGCCTTCCATACGGCGCGGAGCGCCGTCGGTTTGGCCGAATCTAGGTTGCTAATTAAGTTCTGTCTCATTGGAATGAACACAGTATAACCTAAAAAAAGCGCCCTGGCAAGTGGTAAAATGATCCTATGCTCGCTCACGCTGCACTGAGTATCGAACAAGACAGGACTCTCCGCGCCTCGCGCCGGCATTACGGCTTTTTGGGCCGCCTGCTCTTTTTTATGATGGACGCGTTTTACGGACGAAGGCGTACGCTGTCGAAATTCAAGGTGCTCGAGGTCATCGCCCGCGTGCCTTACCAGGCCTGGGAGCATGTCGCTTACATCGCGATGACGCACACCTACTCCAAGCCCGGCTTTGCCCGCCGCATATTCGATTTCGTGAAAGAAAGCCGCCACCAGCAGGACAACGAGCAGTGGCATCTCTTTATATTGGAGGAAATGACGCAGAAAAAAGACGCTAGGGAAAATTTTTTCCTGCATCGCCTCTTGCCGCAGTTCATCGCATTCTTTTATTATCACGTGGTCTGGCTGCTTTATGTTGCAAAGCCCGCGTGGAGTTACGCGCTGAACGCTGACTTTGAGGACCACGCCGAGCATGAGTACATGGAATTCGTCCGTGAAAACCAGGTGTTTGAAAACGAGCCGTTCGAAAGTGATTTCCGGAAAGACTATGGAGAGTTCGACAGCGTCGCGGACCTCTTTAGGCAGATAGCGCTGGACGAGCGCCAGCACAAGGAAGAAAGTTTAGAGCGCATTCAAAGCGCGCGTTTTTCCTGATCGCGCGAGGAAAGCCTCGCCACAAGCATCCCCCAGAACAGCCAAAAAAGGGCCGCCGGCTGCAGCGAATAGAAATGCGTGTCGAAGAACGCCTGGATGAGCAGCGCAACAACACCGATGGCGAGCGCTTGTTCCAGAAGGAAATTTCCTCCCTGGCCGCAGGACACAAAACGCCGCCAATGGACGCGCGCCGCGTGAACGACCGGAAATAAGAACGCGAGCAACCCAAAAATGCCGATCTCGCTGCACATCTGGAGATAACAATTGTGCGCGTAGCCACGGTAAGTCTCGCTCGCCGGCGCGAATAGCGGAAAAAGCCGGTAGTAAGTGTTCACGCCATTGCCCAGGAACGGATGTTCGGCGATCATGCGTCCCGTGATGCTCCAAAAATGCAGACGCTCGCCGATAGTGATGTCCTGCAAGTTCAGACTGCCGAAAAAATTTTCCATCAGGATGACGGAGGAGAAAAAACCTACCCCAAGGATAGCCGCGCCTGTAACGAACAGGAGAGCGCTTTTTCGGCCGCGCAAAACAGCAAAAAGAAATAATGCGATCCCAAGCGAGAAAAAAGCCGCGCGCGAAAGCGTCAGGATAAAACACACACCAAAGAGAACGCAGGTGCCCGCCCAAACGGCGGTTTGGGTGTTCCACCGGCGCCCGTCCAACCACAGCCAAAAAGACAAAGGAATGCCCATGGCCAAAAACGCCGCCAGGCCGTTGGGCGAACCAAAAGAGCTTGTCATCCTGAAGAAGCGCCCGGGAA
>CAZTBX010000033.1:0-3203 GCA_964612035.1 uncultured Planctomycetia bacterium | reverse complement strand
GAGAGAAGCAACTCATACCCGTACATCCACGACGCGAACTGTCCTTTTTCGGTGAGCCCTTCATTGGCCAGGTGTCCGAGCTTTTTTAAGAGGGTGATCTTTCTTTCGATGCCGGCCACGCCTTTTTGCCGGCCTTTTTTGTTGGATTGAAAATAATGGAAGGATTTGGGGTAAATGTCGATGAGTTTGGACCCGAACTGCGCGTAAAGGTTGAGCAGCGTGGCGTAGCAGGAGTTGAACTGGCTCTCGATGGGTTCCGGGGCGCCAAATATCATACGCTGCACGGCGGGGAAATGGATCTGATGCGGGTTCACGCGCGAATACACGAAGCCGCGCGTGTCCATGCCGCGGCGTCCGGCGCGTCCGGCCATCTGGTAGAAGTCGCGCGTGCGCAGGAACGCGAAGCCGTGCCCGTAGAATTTCCGGAGCTCGTCGAACACCACGGTCTTGGCCGGCATGTTGATGCCCAGCGCGAAAGTCTCGGTGGTGAAGTTGAGCTTGATGAGCTTGGAGGTGAAAAGCTGTTCGATCACTTCTTTCAGCGTGGGCAGCATGCCGGCGTGGTGGAAAGCGATACCGCGCTCGATCAGGCGCGTCATCTCGGACGCGCTTTTTTCTTTCACGAGATCGAAGCGCTCGCAGAGCAAGCGGTAGAGATTATTGATGGAGGCTTTTTCATCCGGCGCTAGAAAATCGAATTGTTCGTGGTCCCAGGCGAGCTCCTCGGCGCGCTTACGCCCGAACGCGAAATAAAGGCAGGGGAGTCTTTTTTCGGTGACGAGATGGCGGATCAGGTCTTCTGGGCGGCTCGGTTTCGCGCGAAGCTCGCGTTCCCACGAGCGCTTGTGAAAGCGCCGTCGATGACCGTGGCCATGCTGCTCCCGCCCAAAATTGGACGGCCAGGAATCGCGGTTCAAGTAGCCTTTTTGCCTCAGGTCGCGTATGTCCGTGAATATTTCGCCCTGACACTGGAAAAGATTCACCAGCGGCACCGGCCGATGCGTCTCGATGATGACCTCGATGGGGTGGTTCAGAATGCTGCGTATCCATTCGGCGAGCTCCTCAACATTGGGTGCCGTTGCCGAAAGCGCCAGAAAGCGCACGTGTTCGGGCGAGAACATGATGGCTTCCTCCCACACCGTGCCGCGCTCGGCGTCGTCGAGATAATGCACCTCGTCGAATATCACCCAGGAGGTATTTTTCAGGCGTTCCGGGTCCTCGAACAGCTGATTGCGGTAGATCTCCGTGGTCATGATCACGATGGGCGAATGCGGGTTCAGGCTCACGTCTCCCGTGAGAAGGCCGACGCGGTCAGGATAGCGGACTGAGAAGTCCCTGTATTTCTGGTTGCTCAGCGCCTTGATGGGCGCCGTGTAGATGACACGCTCGTTGCGCGCGAGGGCTTTTTCGATGGCGTATTCGGCGATGGCCGTTTTACCGGCGCCTGTCGGGGCCGACACGAGCACGGATTTCTCGGCGTCTATGGCCTCGATGGCTTTGAGCTGGAACGGGTCGTATTGCATCGAGACATTATACACTTCGGGGCCATAGCTTGAGCGACCAAAATGTGATATAAAAGTCGGATACGCATGAAGAAAGCGATACTGGTTTTGTTTTTGGCCTTATGCCTGTTCCCGGGGAGGGTCGTGGCATCCGAGCCGTGGCTTGTCGATGTTTCCGGAAAACCGTTCATTGATATCCGGTCGTTCTCCGAGACTAAGGGCCTGCGTTACCAATGGGACGCGGTGGCGCACAACGCGAGCGTTCATCGTCCGGATGGCGTACTGCGTTTCCACGTCGGCAGCCGTTATTTCCTGGACGGGGACAGCGTGCGCGAGCTGGATGAGAGCTGCCGCTTTTATTCGGGCCGCGTCGTGATATCCGCGTCAGCGAAAAGTTTCCTCGAGAGTTCATTTCCATCTCGGCAGCCTTATGTCGTGCCGGCCGAAAGCGTTCCCGGCACGCATCGGATACGAAAAGTGGTGGTGGACGCCGGCCACGGTGGGCGCGACACGGGCGCGGTCAACTCCCACGGCGTGCGCGAGAAGGACATTGTCCTGGATATCGCGCAAAAAGTGAGGGACGGCCTGAGAGCGCACGGCATCGACGTCGTCATGACGCGGCAAAGTGATATTTTTATTCCGCTGCGTGAGAGGGCGCGCATCGCCAATAAAAAAGGTGCGGATTTTTTCGTGAGCATACACGCGAATGCGGCGGAGAGCCGCTCGCTCAGCGGTTTTGAGGTGTATCATCTGTCCGAGGCTATCGACGACCAGGCGCTGGCTGTTGAACGCGCGGAAAATTTGCCGATCGGTTTCAGATCCGAGACGGCGATGGCTGCCGACCGCGACTTGCAGGTGATATTCTGGGACTTGGCCGAGGCGGAGAACCGCAAAGAATCCGTGAAGATGTCCGGCCGCATCACCGAGGCCGTGGGCCGGTCCGTGGAGGTGTCCGCCAAACGCGAGCTCACCGCCAATTTTTACGTTTTGAAGTGGACGGAATGCCCAGCGGTGCTGATCGAGACCGGTTACCTCACGAACGACGAGGATGAAAGCCGCCTACGCAGTCCGGAATACCAAGAGGCGCTTGCGGGGGCGATCGTGAGAGGCCTTGTGGCTTACAAAAAGGATTTTGAGGACAGCGATGGATTCACGCGTCAAAGATAAGCGAAAAGACCTGAGCGAACAGCCGGTGGGCATTTTTGACTCCGGCATCGGCGGGCTCACAGTGCTGAAAGAGATGAAGCGCGAGGTCCCTGCCGAGGAGATCGTTTATTTCGGCGACACGGCGCATGTGCCTTACGGCACGGAGTCCAAAGAGACGATCACGCGTTTTTCCATGGACAACGTGACTTTTTTGAAGAATTTCGACGTGAAAATGGTGATCGTCGCGTGCAACACGGCGTCCTCGCTGAGCCTGGACGCGCTGAAAGACGCTTTTTCCATGCCGATCATCGGTGTCATCGAGCCGGGCGCCAAGGAGGCACTTCGAAAGACCAAGAACGGCCGTATCGGCGTCATCGGCACGAAAGCGACGATCCATAGCGGGGCGTATGAATCGGCGATCCACCGCTTCGATCCATCGATCCACGTGGTGTCGCGAAGCTGCCCCCTCTTCGTGCCGCTGGTCGAAGAGGGCTGGCTCAATGGCGCGATTTGCCGTGAGGTGGCGGCCAAGTATCTTCAACCGCTCAAACATCA
>CAZTBX010000032.1:0-6717 GCA_964612035.1 uncultured Planctomycetia bacterium | reverse complement strand
TATTTTGCGGCTTTTTTCCTGCTTTCATTCTTGAAGCGCAGGAAATGGGCCGAGCTGTCCGGTTTTGCGCTGATGTTGGCGGGATTTCTTTTCCATTCCGTCGGCATCGCCGTGCGCGTGTATGTTTTGTCGCGCCCGCCGGTGTCGAACATGTACGAGTCCATGATATTCATGAACTGGGCGCTAATGCTTTTTGCTTGGGTGTTCTGGACGACGAGTCGGAACGCGGCCGCGCTCACGGCCGGGGCGCTCGCAAGCGGATTCATCATGCTGTACGCGGATCTGCTCCCCATAGACCCGAACCTCGAAGTGCTGGTGCCGGTTCTGCGCAGCAACTACTGGCTCAGCATCCACGTCATGACCGTCGTGTCTAGCTACGGGGCTTTCGGCCTCGCGATGGGGCTTGGCCACCGGCACCTCGTGCTCAGCGCGCTCGGTAAACTTTTACCGGAAAAAAGACGCGAGTCCGGCGAACTCATCGAAGGGGTCGTGAAACTCGGCGTGCTCCTCATCGGCACAGGCACAGTACTCGGCGGCGTGTGGGCCAACGAGTCCTGGGGACGATTCTGGGGCTGGGACCCGAAAGAGACCTGGGCGCTGATCACCTTTCTCGGGTATCTCATCGCCGTGCACCTGCGCTACGCGAAAAAAATGAGCGACGACGCGCTGGCGCTGTACGCGGTGCTCGGATTCCTGCTCGTGCTCATGACCTGGTATGGTGTGAATTTTGTGCTTGGCCGCGGCCTGCACAGCTACGGCGCCGGCAGCGGAGGCATGGCGTGGGTGATATATTACCTCGTTGCCGAGGCGATGTTCGTGGGATTTATCCTGCTGAAGAGTGGAAAGAAACTATCTTCTGGATGATGGTGTAAAGTATCACGTCCGGCGTGGATGCGCCGGAAGTGATGCCGATGTTCTTCGCATTTTTGGAAAACCAACCTGAATAAGTGCTCGACTTCCCCGTTTTCGGGTCGCGAGCCCATATCTCTCCGTCCGAAACGATGTCGTCGGCGCTTTCGATGTGATAAAAAGGTAGCCGGCCTTGGGCGATCTCGGCCAGATGCGTGGTGTTGGAACTGTTGAAGCCGCCGACGATGAGGATGAGATCCAGCGGCTTATTCAAAAGGTTCCTCAGCGCATCCTGCCTGTCCTGCGTCGCGCCGCATATCGTATCAAAACTGCGGAACCTCTCCGCCGTCACGGCGTCCCCGAAACGCTGGCGAAAAGCCTCTCTCAGAATGCCCTGTATCTCGAGCGACTCGCCTTTCAGCATCGTGGTCTGATTGGCCATGCCCATTTTGCAAGAGGCGGAGTCGAAACTGAAACCCTGGAGCACGGCATCGGGATAAGCCGTGATGAAATCCGACTCTTTTCTTTCCCCGCGTATCACGGAGGCGAGCTCTAGCGCCTCTTTTTTGTTCTCGATCATGATGTAGGGGCCGCCTTCTTTCACGGCCTGTGACACCGTCGCGCGCGTCTCCTCGTGGTTGCGTTTTCCATGCATGATGGTGATGAAGTGGTTCTTCGCGTAGCCCTCGACGCGTTTCCACACGTTGATGATGGCCCCGCAGGTGGAGTCCACGATGGTGACGCTTTTTTCTTTCAGCCGCTCGATGTCTCGGAAATCCGTCCCGAACGCGGAAACCACCACCACGTCCCCGGGCTTGAGCGCGTCACACACGAGAAGATTTCGCGCGTCACGCGAGAGATACTGGACGCCTTTTTCTTTCAATTTGCCATTGATGTAGGGGTTGTGGATGAGCTGGTCGGTGAGAAAAATACGGCTGCCGGTCCCGCCAGAGGCGGGTCCGCCTTCGGCGGAGAAGCGCTCGCAGGTCTCGAACACCATATCGATGGCCTTGTCCACCCCATAACAGAAGCCGAAATGCTCCGGAAAATGGAAGGTCAGGCCGTCAAAGATCAGCGTCCCGCCGGTTTCACGGAGCTTGGTGACGGCCTCGGTGCCGTAGTTTTCATGGTGGTACTTGAAGCCCTCGCCAAATTCGCTAAGCTTTTTGATGATTTTTTCCATTGTGGACCCTTAAGGGAGAAGCGTTCATTCTAACAAGCCATTTTCCGCTTCTCAACATAAGATTTTATGCTATACTGAATTTTCCTGAAGGACATCCAATGCCCCCTACAAAAACCGTAGAAGACATTTTAAAAGAAACAAAAATTTACCAGATCCTGAGGCCCAGGCTCGTGACGGCACTGCCGACCGTTAAGCTGAGCGAGGCACTGGATCTCATGCACCGCGAAAGGGCGGGCTACATCGTCATCGCCGACATCCATCTCAAAGTGGTGGGCATGTTCACGGAGAGAGAGGTTCTGATGAATGCGCTGCGCCCGGGCGTGTCGCTGGACGAGCCCATCACCAAGTTCATGCGCACCGACATCCACAGTCTCCCCAAGTCGGCCACCGTCGGGGAGGCGATCAGCGCCATGAACGAGTTCAATATCCGCCACATCCCTCTTGTCGACCCATACGGCCAGATGGATGGCGTGCTTTCCATACGAACCATTGTTAACTTCCTGTCTGAGCTGTTTCCGACCGAAATTTTTAACCTCCCTCCCAAATCGGATCAGATACACGAGACAGCCGAGGGAGGCTGAGACTCCCTTGCCAGTGAAACCTAGCGAAAAAGAACTCGAATCCGTCACTATCCGCTTCGCCGGCGACTCCGGCGACGGCATGCAGCTCACCGGGGACCAGTTCACCGACACCTCGGCGCTCATGGGCAACGACATCGCGACACTGCCGGACTTCCCGGCCGAGATCCGCGCGCCGCAGGGCACACTGCCCGGTGTCAGCTCGTTCCAGATCCAGATCAGCAAGAACGAGGTGTTCACCGCAGGCGACGAACCGTCTGTGCTCGTCGTGATGAACCCGGCCGCGCTCAAGGTCAACCTTCGTGACCTCACCAAAGGCGGCCTCGTCGTCCTCAACTCCGACTCTTTCACCGAGGACAACCTGAAAAAAGCAGGCTGGAAGTCCAACCCGCTCGAGGACGGGACGCTGAAAGATTATTCGGTGCTGAAAGTCCCGTTTTCGTCTCTCACGAAGAACGCGCTGGCCCAGACGACGCTGAAACCCACGGAAATGGACCGCTCTAAGAACTTTTTCGCACTCGGACTCATGTTCTGGATGTACGGCCGCAATCCCGATCACACGATACGCTGGATCAAGGAAAAGTTCGCGAAAAAACCCGAGATCGCCGAGGCCAACATCGCCGCACTCAAGGCCGGCTACAACTACGGTGACATCACGGAAACCGCTCCGTCGAAGTATATAGTGAAAAAGGCCGCTATCGGGCCCGGCACCTACCGCAAGATCACGGGCAACGAAGCGACGGCGCTCGGCATCGTCGCGGCGGCCTATCTTTCAGGAAAAGAAGTTCTATACGGAAGCTACCCTATCACGCCGGCGAGCAACATCCTGCACGAGCTTTCCATGAGGAAAAATTTCAACATCAAGACGCTGCAGGCCGAAGACGAGATCGCCGCCTGCGGCGCGGCGCTCGGAGCGGCGTTCGGCGGACAGATCGGCATCACGGCCACCAGCGGCCCGGGCATCTGCCTGAAAGCCGAGATGGTGAACCTCGCCGTCATGGTCGAGCTTCCGCTCCTGATCCTCGACATCCAGCGCGGCGGACCCTCCACCGGGCTCCCGACCAAAACCGAACAGTCCGACCTTTTGCAGGTGATGTACGGGAGGAACGGCGACTCTCCTGTCGCCGTCATCGCGGCGTCCACGCCGTCC
Organism: uncultured Planctomycetia bacterium; assembly: GCA_964612035.1. Lineage (GTDB taxonomy): Bacteria > Omnitrophota > Gorgyraeia > 2-02-FULL-51-18 > 2-02-FULL-51-18 > CAZTBX01. Next base: position 2,957 of record CAZTBX010000032.1, on the reverse strand, counting down.
AACTGCTTTGATTACGTTCTCGAGTCACTGCGCATCGCGCTGAAATACATGACACCTGTTTACTTTCTATCCGACGGATATTTGGCGAACGGCGCCGAGCCGTGGAAACTGCCGGACCTTTCGAAACTGCCGGACATGAAAGTGAAGCACCCTCTTTCTTCCGACGGACCGTTCTTGCCTTTTGTCCGCGATGAAAAAACGCTCGCGAGACCCTGGGCCGTGCCTGGCACTCCCGGGCTCGAGCACCGCATCGGCGGCATCGAAAAAGCTGACAAAACCGGGGCCGTGAGTTATGACCCCGAGAACCATCACCTCATGACGCTGCTTCGCGCGGAAAAAATAAAACGCATCGCGGACGACATTCCACCGGCCGAGGTGTTCGGGGATAAAAAAGGCAAGGTGCTCGTTCTTGGTTGGGGCGGCACTTACGGCACCATCCACGCGGCCGTGTCCGAGTTCCAGCAGGAAGGTAAAAAAGTGTCAGCCTGTCATCTCCATTACCTGAACCCGTTCCCGAAAAATCTCGGCGAAATTCTTAAAAATTTTGAGACCATCCTCATCCCTGAGATCAACATGGGTAACCTGATCTTCATGATCCGCGCGCAATTCGAAGGAGTGCGTGCCATCGGCTACAATCGCGTCACTGGCCAACCTTTCAAGATCCGGGAGATCAAAGAAAGGATCCAGCAATTACTGTGAACACTCCTCAGGCAGAGCACGATCACCCACATTATTCCAAAGATGATTTCGTTTCCGGCCAGGACGTTCGCTGGTGCCCGGGCTGCGGCGATTATGCCATTCTTTCGGTGATGCAGAAAACGCTCGCCGACCACACGAAAACCAACCGCGAAAACCATGTGTTCGTGTCAGGCATCGGCTGTGCGAGCCGCTTTCCTTATTACATGAACACTTACGGTTTCCACACCATCCACGGCCGCGCTCCGGCCATCGCGACCGGTCTGAAATGCGCGCGGCCCGACCTCACGGTGTGGGTGGTGACAGGCGACGGGGACGGTCTCAGCATCGGCGGTAACCATCTCATGCACTGCCTGCGACGCAACGTCGATCTCAACATCATTCTCGTCAACAACCGCATCTACGGCCTGACCAAGGGTCAGTACTCCCCCACTTCTGAAAAAGGCAAAGTCACGAAGTCCACGCCCATGGGCAGCATTGACTACCCCATCAATCCGCTTTGCATCGCGATCGCGGCCGAGGCGACTTTTGTCGCACGCACCGTCGACACCGATCCGCGCCACATGGGACAGGTGCTCGCGCGCGCCTACGCGCACAAGGGCGTGTCTTTCGTCGAGATCTATCAGAACTGCATCATCTTCAACAAAGATGCTTTTCAGACGGTCACCGGCCGCGAATACCGCGAGGACCGCGCGCTGTACCTCGAGCACGGCAAGCCGCTCATTTTTGGGAAACAGAAAGACAAGGGCATACGCCTGAACGGACTAAAAACCGAGGTCGTGGACCTGTCCAAGAACGGCCCCGAGGGCCTTCTCGTGCACAACGAAAACGACCCACTGCCGAGCTACTCGTATCTTTTGACGCAGATGGAGTACCCCGAGATGCCGGTGCCCTTCGGAGTGTTTCGCAGCATCGAAAAACCCACTTACGACGACATGATGACCGAGCAAATGCGCTCGATGATCGAGAAAAAAGGCCAGGGAAAACTCAAGGACCTGCTTTACACCGAAGACATCTGGACAGTCGGCCCTTCTTCAGGAGGCGCTCTATGAAAACTAAATGCCCTTACTGCGGTCATGAAAATATCGCCGGCAGCGATCACTGCGAGAAGTGCCTGAATTCCTTCATGCACAAGGACGCGCATCAGCCGACCAAGGAAAAGCTCCAGAAAAAGATCATGACCGAGAAAGTGGCCGATTTTATTTCAAAGACACCGCCGATCATCGTGAGCCCGGACACGCCGGTGAGTGAAGTGATCTCGAGGATGCAGGCCCTGCCCACGAAAGGATGCGTACTCATCTGCGGTGCCGATAAAAAACTGCTTGGCATCGCGAGTATCCGTGACATTCTGCTTAAAGTAGCGGGCATCGTGAAAGACCCCTCAAAATTCCCCGTCAAGAACATCATGACACCCAAACCCGAATACCTGGACAAAGACGCGCCGCTGTCTTTCGCCCTGCATAAGATGTCGATAGGGAAATTCCGTCATGTCCCCGTACTCGACAACGGCATCCCCATCGGGGTCGTGTCTACCCGCGATTTGATCGAATACCTTAGCTCTAAGAAAAAATAAACTAGGGCCAGCGGGCGTCTCGCATTGTCCGCCGAGGCGTCTTTCTTTACTGAATCGCCGAGGACGGATCCCATGGACTTTCAAACGAGAGGGATTCTCGCGTACTGCGAACGGGTCCTGCCGGCGGACAGCCCCATCGGTGCTCGCTAGCAATTCCCGCGCAGCCGAACACTTTCGTCTGCACGGCACTAGCTCCGCTGCCGATGGGGCGCCCCGATCCGCCGTCACCCGTTCGCTAGATTAACGCGAGCCACCCGCTGGCTCAATCATTAATCAAGCCTCTCGCCCTGTCTCTCTTTGCGATTTGCATCTTTTTCGAGGGCTATGGGGTCAGACCCCAAAGCTAAGCGTGGTCGGCTACAGAATGAACTCCATTTTAGGGGGAAAAGGTCCAAGGGAAAGGGGGACATTCCAATCCCCCTTTCCCTTCTAAAGAGATCTTCTTCCGCTGTGGAAGGGGGTGACGTGCCGAGGGCTTTGCGATGCTAAGTGGATTACCAGCCACGCAAAGCCGGAGGACACACCATGCCCGCCTGCCGACGGGCAGGCAGGGGGAAACTACGTTTCCCCCTATGGACGCGAGTTAAGGTGTTTTTTTAAGTGTCTAACTTAACGCAGCGGCGGCTTGCTGATACTGCGCCTCGGACTGGGTCGCCTCGTCGTGACGGCCTAGTTCATGAAGCAGAAT
>CAZTBX010000031.1:0-2209 GCA_964612035.1 uncultured Planctomycetia bacterium | reverse complement strand
GTCCTCGGCGCGGCGCTGACGCTTTTGGGCAACGCGCTTGCGGACATCGGTTACGGCCTCGCCGACCCGCGCATACGCGTTTCAAAGGGAAAAGCGTGATGCGCGCTGCCCTGTTCTGGCTGGCCGTCCTTTTTGCGGCGGCTCTCAGTGCTCCCTTTTTAGCCGAAAGCTCGCGGCACATGGATTTTGCCCGCGTTCTGGAGGCGCCATCGTTCCGCCATTTCTTTGGCACGGACTCGCTAGGAAGAGACGTTTTTTTACGCCTCGTGAGCGGCAGTGGGGTCTCGCTGGGAGTGGGAGTGGGGGCCGTGGCATTGTCACTGGTCACGGGGGTTGTGCTCGGCTCCATCGCAGCCTACTACGGCGGCATTGTCGATAGATCTCTCATGGGACTCGTGGACACTCTGCTCTGTTTCCCCGTGTTTTTTCTCATCCTGGCGGTCATAGCGGTTCTCGGGCCGAGCATGCTGCATATCATCGTCATCATCGGGCTCACGAGCTGGATGGGTGCCGCGCGACTCGTGCGCGCGGAGGTGTTGACGCTGCGCGAAAGGGAATTTGTGCAGGCCAGCCGTGTGCTCGGCGCTTCCGACGCCTGGATATTATCGAGGCATCTGGTGCCCAACGCCTTGTCGCCTGTCATCGTGCACGGCGTGCTCAGCGTTTCATCGGCGATCCTTCTGGAAAGCGGGCTCAGTTTTCTGGGCATCGGAGTTCAGCCGCCTACGGCAAGCTGGGGCAATCTGCTCATGGACGGCAAGGCGACTCTCGGCGTCGCGTGGTGGCTGACACTTTTCCCGGGGCTCATGATATTTCTCACCGTGCTCTCGATAAATGTCATCGGTGAGAGGCTCTCTGAGATCTTAAGAGGCCGCTCATGACACCTCTCCTCCAGCTGAAAGGCGTTTCCATCGGCTTTCCGCCGGCCGCGCCGGTGGTGAAGAGTGTGGATTTATACGTGGAAGCCTCTTCTTTCACCTCCCTTGTCGGCGAATCCGGCTCAGGAAAGACGGTGACGGCGATGTCGGTTTGCCGTCTCCTCGACGGCACTCTTTTTCAAGGAAGCGTTCTATGGGATGGCCTGGACTTGGCCAAAGCCTCCGAAAAAGAGCTCAGGGCCGTCCGCGGAAGGCACATCGCTTATGTGTTTCAGGACCCGTCGAGCGCGCTCGACCCACTCATGCGCGTGGGCGAGCAGATCGCCGAGGCCCGCGCGGCCCATTTCCCGCACGAACGAGGTTTGAAGAACAAAGTGCTGGAGTATTTGAATTTCGTGAGTCTCCAAGACCCCGAAAGGGTGTACGGGAGTTACCCGCATGAGCTTTCCGGCGGGATGAAACAGCGCGCGGTGATCGCGATGGCGCTCATATCCGAACCAAGGCTTCTCATCGCGGACGAGCCCACGACGGCGATCGACGCCTCCGTGCAGGCGGGGATACTCGCCCTGCTTCAAAAGATACAAAATGAGAAGCATCTTTCGATCCTGTTCATCACTCACGACCTCGATCTCGCGGCCGCGTATTCGGACACGATGTATGTCATGGAAAAAGGACGCATCGTGGAGAAAATGCAACCCGACGCGGGTTTCTTTTCTCCGAAAGAAGCGTACACGAAAAAACTCTTTGACAGACAACTCGGCCGCCAAAAACCAAAGACCCTGATAGGCCAGCATGCTTCTTAAAGCGACTGGCTTGCGTAAAAGTTTCGACCGTGGCCGCGTGAAGGCCCTGCGAGGTGTCTCCTTTTCCATCGAAAGAGGCAAAACACTTGGCATCGCGGGCGAATCCGGTTCCGGCAAGTCCACACTCGCCAAGATCATCTTGAAGCTTGTCCCGGCCGACGGAGGCGTCCTTCACTTCGAGAAAAACGCCAAAGTGCAGGCCGTTTTCCAGGACCCTTATTTTTCTCTGGATCCTAGACTGCGTGTGGGCGACTCGCTCAAAGAAGCGTTTCTCATACGCGGCGTGAAGAATGACCGTTCTCTCGATGAAAAAACCCGTTCGCTGCTCCGCACCGTCGAGCTTCCGGAAGCGTTCGTCACTCGTTATCCTCATCAGCTCTCGGGCGGCGAATGCCAGCGCGTCGCCATTGCCAGGGCCATCAGCACAGAGCCCGACCTCATCGTGTGTGACGAGCCCGTCTCTTCGCTGGATCTCGTAGCCCAGACGGACATGCTGAACCTTTTTCTCAAACTGCAAAAAGACAGGGG
>CAZTBX010000030.1:0-10602 GCA_964612035.1 uncultured Planctomycetia bacterium | reverse complement strand
GCATCCCCTCGTTTTCTCGGGACTGCGTCAACTCCCAATAAGAAAAAAGCCACCAGGGGTCGCGCACCAGGAGAACGATCTTGTCCTCCCCGTAACGCTGGGGAATGGGAAATTCTTCAAAACTTGCCTGCGGCTCAGAAGGCTTTCCAGTGCCGAAGACTGTGGAAATGCCGGGAATGACAGGGAGGGGGCGTTTTGACCGAGCCCGCACTTTTTTGAGCACACGCCGGAGGGCTTTACGCGGCTTTTTAGTCGCTTTTCGAAATGAATGAACTGCTTTGCGTGGCTTCTTTTTCATGAGCTTTCGCTACCTCATATTTCAAAATTATATGCTATTTGGAGGGCGAAGTCATCCAAAAAAGGCTGGAAAACCGGTATTAGGCGTTAAAAAAGGAAGACGCCAGCGGCGATAACGGTGGTATAGCCGTTTTTCTCGACGATGGCGGATTGAGTGATATTGGTGGTCTTAACGATCTTGTCCGAGATCCTGAATATCTCTTCTTTTTCGTCCCAGCTCTTGTCCTCGTCGATATCAAGGCCCAGCGTCGAGGCAAGCATGGCGGCGGCGAGATCTTCAGCCGTGTCCCCTGCCTCTTTTTCAGTTTCGCCGAAAGCGTAATATTCGCTCAGGTATCCGTAGGTGCTGGTATCAGACGGTATCGCGCATCCGATGGACGCGGCGATGAGACGATGCGCTTCGTTGGACGAAGTGCGCGCCGTGACAGCGAACGCGATCATGCCGGGATAAATGTACTTCATCCCTTCATTTTTGGAGATCAGCTCGCAGTTCGGCGGGAAAATACTGGAGACGTGGACGATGTTACATTTTTCAATACCGGCATCGCGCAACGCAAGCTCGAAAGAGCGCAGCTCATGCTTGTGCGAACCCACGCCTTTCGTGAAGAACATTTTTTTTGGGACCAGGATCTGCTGGCCCGTACTGCTGACTTGATTTTGCAACAAAGGCGCGTTGCTCGGTGCGCCATTCTGTCCGCCGTTCGGTCCAGTTCCCATTCATTTCCTCCGTCGTGAAAAAAACTTCGCCTAATTTAATATAGGCCCGTGGATTTTTGGTGTCAAGGAATGTTTGGACGAAAAACAAAACTTTTTTTAAGTCAGGCTGGTTGACTTCGACGAAGACGCTCTGCTAAGCTTGTTGGATGAAGTGCGATACCTGCGGAAAAGAAGTGCCTGAAGTGCGGCGCGTCGTCGTGGACAAAAACTACGATCGCATGCTCGCCAAGCCACTGTACAACTGCCCCGAGTGTTACGAGCGCAAAGAACTCGCCAAGAAAACCGGCAAGGCCCAGTCGGGAGACGCGTAACGCGCTTCGGCCAGGCTTTCGGCCTCCGCGATCTCTTCGTCCGAGAACGTGCGCTCTTCGAACTCCACTCCCCATTTTTCTTCAAACCCTGACCGGATGCGGCTCGCCGCCTCTTCGAACGGTAGTGTGAGGAACACACTGGACTGATGCAGGATCACGGCCCCGAGCCTTCTCTGGCTGGCCCCCACGACTTTTTCTCCGTCTAAAAGCAGATCGTAGCAGGACGGCGCCTCGAAACACACTCTCTCCTTGCCCGCGCGGCCCATCGGCGCGGCCGTGCGGCAGTCGGCATAATCCAGTTTCGGGAACAGCGGAAGAAGACCGGCGCGCAACGCTTCATTGATCTTGAGATAGGAAGTTTTCGTATCCGTAGGAAAAAAAGAGTTTGGATTTTTCATCGCCAGAGAGAATGTTAGGTCTTTTCCGTGCAGCACTGCCCCGCCGCCGGTGATGCGGCGCACGAGGGCCATGCCTTTTTTGCCGCATTGAAAATACCTGTCGACGGATGCGACGCTTTGAAAATATCCTGCGCTGACGGATGGAGAGTCCCATCGATAAAAGCGCAGTGCCGGTGGCTCGGATGCGCGGCGCTGTTCGGCGGCAAGAAGCTCATCGAGCGCCATGTTCATGGCGGCGGGACGCGGAGCATCTAGGATGAGGCGGAATATGGGCATCAAGCCCTCGGATTATTTCGCGCGGAAGCGCAAATTAGGATTGCGCGCGGCCTGCACTTCATCGATGCGGCTCACCGGTGTCGTGTGCGGCGCTTCCAGCACCTTCTCCGGGGTTTCATTGATCTCGCGCTCGATCTTGAAAAGGATGTCGACGAACTCATCCAGCGTTTCCTTGGATTCCGTCTCCGTCGGCTCCAGCATCATCGCCTCTTCGACGATCAGTGGAAAATACACCGTCGGGGCGTGCACGCCGAAATCGAGAAGGCGCTTAGCGATGTCCAGCGTCTTCACGCCGGAGCGCTTTTTCTGCCTCGTCGCGGACATCACGAACTCATGCATGCAATAACCGTTATAGGGAATATCATAGATCTCCGCAAGGCGCGTCTTCAGATAATTGGCGTTCAAAATAGCATTTTCGGAAACGGCCTTGAGGCCGGTGGGCCCCAGCGCCCGGATATACGCGTAGGAACGGATGATGGCGCCAAAATTTCCGTAGAACGAACGCAGTTTGCCGATGGACTGCGGCGCGCCATCCTCCAATAGGTAACGCTCGCCCTGCTTCAGGATGCGTGGCGAAGGCAGGAATGGGATCAATTCTTTTTTAACACCGACGGGACCCGAGCCCGGACCGCCGGAACCGTGCGGCACGGCGAAGGTCTTGTGCAGGTTGAGATGCACGATGTCGAAACCCATGTCTCCGGGCCGGCAAATACCGAGAAGCGCGTTCATGTTGGCGCCGTCGTAGTACACGAGCGCGTCCGCCGCGTGCACCGCGCGCGCGATCTCGAGGATGTCTTCTTCGAACAGCCCGAGCGTATTCGGGTTCGTCATCATGAAGCAAGCGACGCTCGAGTCGAGCTTGGACTTCAGGTCCGCCGTGTCCACATGCCCTTTCGAGTCCGTACGCACCTGCACGACCTCGTAGCCGCACAGCGCCGCCGTCGCGGGGTTCGTCCCGTGGGCAGAGTCCGGGATCAGCACCTTTGTTTTCTTGTGCTTCCTCGCGCGGTGATACGCGCGCGCGATGAGGAGGCCGCAAAGCTCCCCGTGCGCGCCCGCCGCTGGCTGCAGCGTGAATTCGTCCATGCCGGTGATCTCGGACAGCAGTTTCTGCATGTCGAACAGGATCTTTAGTGCGCCCTGCGCAAGGTCGGCGTCCTGGTAAGGGTGGATGAGAGAGAATGACGAGAGCGCCGCGATGGCGTCCAGTGCTTTGGGATTGTATTTCATCGTGCAGGACCCCAGCGGATAAAAGTTGGAGTCAATGCAGAAATTTTTATGCGAAAGGTTGGTGAAATGCCGGACCACATCCAGCTCGGACACCGACGGCAGGGCCGCCGCGTCTTGGCGACGCAGTTCCTTGGGGATACGCGATAGTACCGACTCTTCGCTCTGTTCGAGCTCAGGCAGCCAGGACGCCTCGCTCAGCGAATGTTTTTCAAAAATGAGCTCGCTCACCGCTAGGCCTCCTTCACCGCGGCGACGAGACGCTCGAGGTCCTGCGCTGTCCTATTTTCGGTGACGGCAAAAAGGTAAGCGTTCTCGAACGCGCGTCCGTGGCGCGCGAGCGGCAGGGGCCCTAGTATCTTGTGCTTCTCGAGACTTGCCTTAAGCGCTCGAACATCCTTGTCGATGAAAAGCGCGAACTCATTGAAGAACGGTTTCATGGAAAATGGTTTTACCTTCGGAAGTTTTGTCAACGCGTCGTACGCCGCCTTTGCGTTCTTCAAGTTGAGCAGGGCCAGCTTCCGAAGGCCTTTGGGGCCGAGCAGGCTGAGATAGATCGCGGCCTTCAGCGCGCAGAGCGAATGGTTGGTGCAGATATTCGAGGTCGCTTTTTCACGGCGGATATGCTGTTCACGCGCCTGGAGCGTCAAAACGAATGAGCGGCGCCCCGCCTTGTCCACCGTCATGCCCGCGATGCGGCCGGGGATCTTTCGAAGCAGATCTTCTTTCACGGTGAAAAACCCGAAATGCGGTCCGCCGAAAGACACGGGGTTGCCGAGCGGCTGGCCTTCCCCCACCGCGATGTCCGCGCCGTAGCTTCCCGGCGTGTGCAGGACACCCAGTGAAATAGGATTCACGCACGCGATGAGAAGCGCCCCCGCGTCATGCACGGCCTTGGAAAACGCCTGCGGCTCTTCGAGCACGCCAAAAAAATTGGGCTGTTGAATGAGGACGGCGGCGGGCTCGCGTTTCAGCTCCTCTTTCAGGCGCGCGACGTCCGTTGCGCCGTCTTTCAAAGGAATATCCACGATCTCCGTGTCCAGCGCCGTGACATAGGTCTCGACCACCGTCCGGTATTCGGGATGCACACCGCCTGACACGAGCAGCCTTGTCCGGCCCGTCGAGCGTATGGCCAAGATCGCCGCCTCGGCGAGACTGGAGGCGCCGTCATACATCGAGGCGTTCGAGAAATCCATGCCCGTCAACTCGCACATCAGGCTCTGGAATTCGTAAATGCTCTGCAAAGTACCCTGGCTCGCCTCTCCCTGGTAAGGCGTGTAAGAAGTGATGAACTCGCCGCGATGCGCTAGATGCTGAACGACCGTGGGAATGAAATGGTCATAATTGCCGGCGCCGAGATAACAGGCGTAATCGTGAAAGTGTTTATTTTTTTTGCCGATATCCACCATCTCACGCATGAGATCTAGCTCGGAGATGCCTTCGGGCAGGCGCAGCTGGAAATCACGCAGGCCTTTCGGCACTTTCTGGATCAGCGCCTCGAACGAGGGCACGCCGATGGCCTTCAGCATGGCCTGCTTGTCTTCGGCGGTGTTGGAGATGTACTGCATGGAAAAGTCTTAGTGGGCCTGGCTTTTGGTTTTCTGGTACTGGTCTTCGGTGAGAAGCGTGTCGGCCTCTTTGGCGTCCACGCCCTCCAGCTCGAACAACCAGCCGTCGGTGAAAGGCGATTGATTGACGAGTTGAGACTTTTGCTTCAGCGCCTCGTTCACGCGGACGATCTTGCCGGAAACGGGGGTGTAGATGTCAAACGCCGCCTTCACGGACTCGATGACGGCCACGCTCTCTTTTTGCTTCACCTGGCGCCCGACTTTAGGAAGCTCGACGAACACGACATCCGAGATCTCTTTTTGGGCGTGGTCGGTGATGCCGACGGTGGCGGTGCTGCCGCTGACACGCACCCATTCGTGCGTGGGCGTGAATTTCAATTTCGACAGATCCATGATGAGCCTTTCCTATTTATTGGTGCGTTTATGCTGCGTAGGGATAAAAGGTAGTTTCACGATCTCGGCCGGCACAGGCTGGCCGTGAATCTCAACTTCGATGCGCGTGCTGGGCGTGGTGTCCACCCCCCTAGTCACGAAACCGAGCCCGATACCGGCGTCCACGCTGGGTCCGAAAGAACCGCTGGTCACGCGGCCTATCTTTCTCCCCTCTTTCAAAAGCGCGTAACCGTCGCGTGGGACCGGCTTGTCGAGCATCCTGAAACCGATGAGCCGCCTGTCGACACCGGTTTCTTTCTGTTTCATGAGCGCGTCGCGGCCGACAAAAGCGCCTTTCGTGAATGACACCGCCCACTGCAGGCCCGCCTCGATGGGCGTTGTGCTTCTGTCCATTTCATGGCCGTAAAGCGCGTTGCCCGCCTCCAGCCTAAGCGTGTTGCGCGCGCCGAGCCCAGCGGGTTTGGCGCCCTCGGGCACGCCTCGTTCAACGAGACTGTCCCAGATCGACGGCGCCAGCGCGTTCGCCGAGAATATCTCGAAACCGTCTTCGCCGGTGTAGCCGCTGCGCGACACCCACACCGGCTCGTCTTGGAAACGGAGTTCCTTGAACGCGTAGTAGTCTAGGTCGCGGACCGTGAAAGAGAAAACACTTTCCATGATCGCCTCCGATGCCGGGCCCTGCACGGCCACGCAGGCGATCTTGTCGCTGTCGTTACGCACGATAAGCGTGTCCGGCGCGTAACGCAGCAGCGCGTCCATGTCGACTTCGATGTTAGCGGCGTTCACGATGAGGGAATAATCGTCGGGGCCTTCGCGGTACACGAGGATGTCGTCGAGCGTAAGGCCTTTTTCGTCGCAGAGGATGGAATACAGCATGCGCCTATCGCGCAGCTTGTTCATGTCGTTCGTGAGGCGGCCTTGCAGGAATCCGAAAGCGCCGGCGCCTTTGACGCGTATCTCACCTAGATGCGAGACGTCGAAGAAACCGCAGGCGCGGCGCACGTACAGGTGCTCCGCGAGGATGCTTTCATAATACACGGGAAGCGCCCATCCGCTGAAATCCACGATCTTGGCGCCGAGGGCGATATGGCGGTCGTACAACGGGGTCTTTTTTAAAGAATCTGTTTCTTGCAATAGAGTCATTCTTTTTTTAGCGTTTAGCGGATAGTGTAGAGCGGGTAGAAAATGCTACGCGCCCCTTAAGCTCAAGTAGAAAATTTAACACAAAAACTTTCGCAAATCTATATGTTTGAGGAACAGAGCGCCCGCGCTGCGCGCGTTCACGCCATTTTTCATGAACGGAAAAATGCCGAGCGAAACGACGCCGCCAAGATCCGCGATCGCTTTGGGATTGGTTTTTTCCGGCACCGAGAGAGAGCCTCCGGAAAGGCGGTTGAATATCATCCCAAGCGGCCGCACCCCCCTCTTTTTCAACGCCTCCAGGCTGAGCAATGAGTGATTGATGGCTCCGAGGCCCGAGCGCGACACCAGCACGCACTCGGCGCGCATGCGGCGGATGAGGTCGATGGCGAAAAAACCAGGTCGGATCGGGACCAGCAGGCCTCCGCAGCCTTCGATGACCAGCACCTCGTACTTTTTGGAGAAATGCGCCAGCGCTGCGTCTATTTTTTTAAGATCAATTTTTTTTCGCTCGAGCGCCGCGGCGAGAGGGGGCGACAAGGGGTGCTTCAACGCAATGGGATTTATGAGCTTCAATGGCTCTTCACAGTGCGCGCAGCGCCTGAGGAATTCCGCGTCTTCTGTCCCGCCGCAGGAGACGGGTTTCATCACTGCCACTTTCACGCCTTCGAGGCGAAGCGCCGCGGCGAGACCTCCCGCGATCAAAGTTTTTCCGATGCCGGTGTCCGTGCCGGCCACGAAAAAGCGCCTCATTTTTCCGTGACCTCCCGGATACAGCGGTGCACCGTGCGCACCAGCGTGCGGATCTCGGCTTCGGTGATGGACAAGGGCGGCATGAGCACCACGACGTTGCCGAGAGGTCGTATCATGACGCCATGCCTGCGTGCAAGCGTGGTCACGGCGTGACCGCGCTTTTCGGCGGCAGCGTAAGGTCTTTTTGTCGTCCTGTCTTTCACAAGCTCGATGCCTGCCATCAATCCTTTTTGCCGGATGTCCCCCACATGCGGCAGTGCCCGCAAACGATGCAGTTCCGCGGAAAAAACACGAATGCTTCTCTTCAACTTTGCGAGCGTCTTTCGCCGGCGAAACGCCTCGAGGTTGCCCAGCGCGGCCGCGCAGGCCAGCGGATTCGCCGAGTAGGTGTGGCCGTGAAAAAAAGCCTTGAACTCGTCGTAGCGGCCGAGGAAAGCCTTGTAAACCGCGTCGGTGGTGAGCGTGACCGAAAGCGGCAGATAGCCGCCGGTAATGCCTTTCGCTAGACACAGAAGATCGGGGCTGACCCCTTCGTGCTCGCACGCGAACATGCGCCCCGTGCGGCCAAAACCCGTGGCCACCTCGTCGGCGATGAGCAGCACATCGTATTTTTTAGTGAGCACCCGCAGGCGGCGCAAATAACCCTTCGGCTGGTCCAGCATGCCCGCGGCCCCCTGCATGAGAGGTTCCACGACGAGTGCCGCGATAGTTTTGTGATGCTTTTTCAACACCGCTTCGACCTTGGCGGCGCAAAAAACGGCGTACTCCCCTTCGCTGCCACGAAAAGGATCGCGATAACGATAAGGTGCTGATGCTTTCAGCGTCTTGAAAAGAAGCGGTCTGAAGATCTCCTGAAAGAGGTCGATGCCGCCCACGCTGACGGACCCGAGCGTGTCGCCGTGATAAGCGTTTTTCAGGCTCAAGAACCTGCGTTTTCCACGGCGGCCTTTCAACTGCCAGTACTGATACGCCATTTTGAGCGCCACTTCCACGGCGGCGGAGCCCGAATCCGAATAAAACACCTTCGTAAGGCCGCGCGGCGCGATATCCACGAGTTTTTTGGAAAGCTCGATGGCCGGCGCATGCGTGAGTCCGAGAAAAGTCGTGTGCGAGATGCGGCCGAGCTGGCGGCGCACTTCTCTGTCTATCTCCGGCACGCGATGGCCGTGCACATTGCACCAGAGAGACGACACGCCGTCGAGATAACGACGGCCTCGTGAGTCGATAAGGCGATTGCCCTCGCCTCTTTCGATGATCACGGGCTCGGTGGCTCGCCACTCCTTCATCTGAGTGAAAGGGTGCCACACATACCGCTTGTCCCACGCGGCAAGCCGCGCCGTACGAGACTTTTTCATAGAAACTTTCCTTTGGCCTTCTCGAGAGCGCCGAGGAGGCGTGTCAACTCTTCTTTTCCGTGGGCGGCCGTGACCGATAGGCGCAGGCGGTCGCCGCCTCTTGGGACCGTCGGTGGACGCACGGCTGGCGCGAACACGCCTTTTTTTCTTAAAAAATCCCTCAACGCCAACACCTTGGCCGTGTCGCCGACTTTGACGGGAATGATAGGCCCCTCGGAGCCCATGAGGTCCAGCCCAAGCTTGCCCAGGCCTTTACGCACGATGGCCGTGTTTTCCCAAAGCCTTGAAACAAGGTTTTGCTTTCCCGACAGAACCTTCAGGGACTCGAGCGCGCAGGCGGACGCCGCCGGCGATGGACCCGTAGTGTAAATAAGTGTGCGGGCACGATTCACGAGAAGCCGTTTCAGCGTCTTTTTCCCCGCGATGAAGCCCCCGGCGCTCCCGAGCGCCTTCGAAAGAGTGCCCATCACGACATCGACCTGTCCCTCGAGGCCAAGCTGTACGCTCAGGCCGCGTCCATTTTTGCCATAAACGCCGGTGGAATGCGCTTCGTCGATCATGAGCATGGCCTCATGCTTGCGGCAGGCATCGAGGATCTGAGGGATCGGGGCAACATCCCCGTCCATGCTGAAATAAGCGTCCGTGATCACAAGACGCCTGCGAAAATGCCCGGCGCGCTTTAAAAGTGCCTCCAGGGCCCGCGCGTCTCCGTGCGGATACACCCAAAGTTTGGCGCGCGAAAGCCTCGCCGCGTCGACGAGAGAGGCATGATCCAGGCGATCCAGGAGCACCACGTCTTTTTCATCCACGAGCGCCGTGACAGCGCCGAGGGCGGCCATGTAGCCCGAAGCAAATACCAGCGCATCCTCTTCCCCCTTGAACTTTGCAAGCTCGCGCTCCAGACGCGAATGCACGGCGAGATCGCCTGAGATGAGACGGGAGGCGCCGCTGGTGCCTCCCCACTCGGTGAGCGCCTTCTGCCCCGCACGTATCACACGCGGATGGAATGAGAGACCCAAGTAGTTGTTGGAAGAAAAATCGGCGAGGCCACCGTTCAGACGGGACGCGGACCTCCTGGAGGTGACTGGAAAAAAGCTGCGGTAGAGCTTTTTTTCTTTGAGAGAACTAAGCTCCGCGGCCCACTGCTTCTCTGCGGACAGAGCGGGCATTGGACTTAATGCGCGCAGTGGCCGGAGAAAACTGGCGCTTGGGAGGCAGAACCCGTTGGCGTCACTTCAAAACCGAGGTCTTTCAGCATCTGCAGGTCCTGTGACGGGTTGCGGCCCATGGTCGTTAGGTAATTGCCTAGAATGAGCCCGTTGGCACCGGACTGCATGGCCATGGCCTGTAGGTCGCGCAGATTCACTTCACGGCCCCCGGCGATCTTGATCGTGCTCTTTGGGAGAATGAAACGGAAAATGGCGATGGTTTTGATGATCTCTATGGGTTCCAGCGGCGGGATATGCCCGAGCGGCGTGCCGGGCCGCGGGTTCAGGATGTTCACGGGCACGCAATGGGCGTTCAGTTTTTTCAGCTCAAACGCAAGATCGATGCGGTCTTCGACGCTTTCTCCCATGCCGAGAATGCCGCCGGAGCAGGGGTGAATGCCGTAATGCTCGGTCATCTGCACGTGGTTCATGCGCTGTTCATGCGTGTGCGTGCTGCAGATCTTGTCGAAATAATTTTTGGACGATTCGAGATTGTGGTTGTTGCGGTAAAGCCCGGCCTCTTTCAGGCGTCGCATCTGCTCGCCGGTGAGAAAACCAAGAGAACAGTCGGCGAAGAGCTTGGTCTCCGTCGTGATGCGCCGCACGGCCTCGAGCACCACTTCAAACTCACGCTCGTTCGTCGCGCCCCAGCCGCTGGAGACCATGCAAAACTCCGTGGCACCCATTTTCTCCGCGGCACGGGCCTGCTCCATGATCTGATCGACGCTGATCTGCGGGTACACGGGGCTGTCCGTTTTGTAATGCCCGGACTGGCCGCAGAACTTGCAGTCTTCGCTGCAGTTGCCGCTTTTGATATTGGAAAGAGCGCAGGACTCGACGGTGTTGCCGGCGAGCTTCTCGCGGATCTCGTTCGCCGCGGCCGCCAAATAAGACACTTCGATACGCGAGGCTCCGGCAAGGCGCAGGGCCTCGTCACGCGTGATGTCCCCGCCTTCCAG
>CAZTBX010000029.1:0-8206 GCA_964612035.1 uncultured Planctomycetia bacterium | reverse complement strand
TCCGACACGGCCAAGATAATCCTCGAACTTCTTGCGGTCTTTGGCGACGGCGCGATACGCGTCCACGGCCTTCCAGTAAAGCGTCTCATCTTCGACACCCCAAAGACGGAAATCAAGATCAGAGCCAAGGCTCAGGTATTCCGCACCGCTCAAAAATCCTTTGCGGACGAAGGCTTCGGCGACGGAGCGCCTGGCGGACACGGAGGCCTTTTCGCGGAGCCGGACCAGCGAGTCGTCGTCCGAGCCGCCTTCGAGAAAAACGGTGTTTATTTTTTCCTTGGTAAGGATGCTCTCAAGAGCTTGCGCGAGATTGAGCTGTCCGGAGGCGTTGGTGTGCGGGTCCTGAATGAGGATCAGCGTCTTGTCGGAAGGTCCGCGATGATACTCTTTGACGAGGGCGAGGGATTCGGGGATGCGCGCATTTAGCAAGGCGCCCTGAAGAAAAGGAATTTCAGCCGGCTTCAGACCCGCCGCCGCGTAAGAAGTCTGCTCGGCGAAGAAACTCAGGCAAAGCAGAGTTGAAATAACGCGAAGGATTTTCCGAGGTTTTCCGCTCAACATGTCCCCTTTAAAAAAAGAAACCGGCTGCCATTTTCTCTTTTGGCGGCCGGTTGTTCCAAACTCAGGAACCCTTGGCTTTGCGCCCCGTCGCATGACGAGACACCCTTTTCAAAAGTTCTTATTCAATTGTCGCAACAGTGAGAAATTAAAAGAGTTGGGCAAAATATACCTGATATGGGAGGGAATATCAATGAAAAGACGGTAGGAAATATAGAATTTTTGTCGATTAACTAATCAAAAGCCAACAATGCTATACCCGCAGTCCACATAGACCACCTGTCCCGTGATCCCGCGGCCCATAGGACTCAAAAGAAACAGCGCCGTGTCGCCCACTTCTTCGGGCTCGGTGTTCCGTTTGAGGGGCGCTTTCTCCCGCGCCATCTTCAAAATGTCTGCGAAGCCGCTGATGCCTCTCGCGGCAAGCGTGTTGATGGGACCGGCCGAAATGGCATTGACGCGAATGTTTTTTGGGCCAAGATCGTACGCAAGATAACGCACGCTGGATTCCAGCGCCGCCTTCGCGACACCCATGACATTGTAACCCGGCATGACGCGCACACCGCCCATGTAAGTCAGCGTGACCATGCTTCCGCCGCCTTTTTTTTCCATGAGAGGCGCCGCCTTTTGGGCGATAAGCGTCAGTGAATACGCGCTCACGCCCAGCGCCGTATTGAAACCGTCTTGTTTGGTCTTAAGATAGCCACCTTCGAGGTCCTCGGCTTTCGCGTAGGCCACGCAGTGCGCGACAAAATCGAGCCCGCCCCAAGCCTTGTCGATACTCGCAAACACCGCATCCACCTGCGCCTCGTTCGTCACATCGCAGGGCAGAACGAGGGAGTTCGGCAGTGTCGAGGCAAGCTCGCGGACATTCTCTTCCAGCCGTTCACCCTGATAGGTGAAAGCGAGTTCGGCGCCGGCGTCCGACGCGGACTTGGCGATAGACCAGGCGATGCTGCGCTTATTGGCGACGCCCAAGATCAAACCTTTTTTACCTTCAAGTAATTTCGTCATATTCACTCTAGATTAGGGGTCAGACCCTAAGCCTCTCTCCACCGAGGGTCTGACCCCGTAGTCTACCCTTTAAATTTTTTAAGCACCACTGTCGTGTTGTGTCCGCCGAAACCGAGAGAATTGGAAATGCACGCGTTCACCGGGGTCTTTCGGGCGGTGTTAGGGATGTAATCAAGGTCACAGTCGGGGTCCGGAGTCTTGTAGTTGATGGTCGGATGAAGCGTGTCATGTTTGAGCGAAAGACAACAGGCGACGAACTCGATGCCGCCGGCCGCGCCCAGCGTGTGGCCGGTCATGGATTTTGTGGAGCTGATCTGGAGTTTCTTGGCGTGGTCCTTAAAAGTTTTTTTGATGGCAAGCGTTTCGACTTTGTCGTTCAGCTCTGTGGATGTGCCGTGCGCGTTCACGTAAGAAATGTCTTCGGGGTTCAGTTTCGCATCGCGCAAAGCGGATGCCATGCAGTGCGCGGCCCCCTCGCCATCCGGGCTCGGTGCCGTCATGTGATGGGCATCGCCGTTCAGGCCGTACCCGACGATCTCCGCATAGATGTTTGCGCCACGCGCCTTGGCATGCTCGAGATCCTCCAGGACAACAACCCCCGCGCCCTCTCCCATCACGAAGCCGTCGCGCTCTTTGTCAAATGGCCGCGAGGCGCCCTGCGGGTTATCGTTGCGTTTTGAAAGTGCCTTCAGCGCGCAAAAACCACCGATGCCGAGCGGCGTGACACAGCTCTCAGTTCCGCCGGCAAGCATGACTTTCGCCTGGCCGTGCTGAATGCAGCGGAACGCCTCCCCGATGGCGTGAGTGCCCGTCGCACAAGCCGTGACCACGCCAAGATTAGGGCCCTTTAACCCAAGAAGGATAGAAACCCATCCTGCGGCCATGTTGATGATGAGAAGCGGGATCATGAACGGAGAGAACTTTTCAGGACCTTTTTCGAGATAGATCGAGTGTGTCTCTTCGACGATGCGGAGACTCCCTATGCCGGAGCCGATGATGACACCAACCTCGTAAGGGTCTTCCTTCGTCATGTCGATGCCGGCATCATGGAACGCCTCTTTGGCGGCCGTCACGGCGAACTGGGCGAATTTCTCCATGCGCCGGGACTCTTTCAGAGGGATGCTGTTCTTAGGATCGTAATTTTTGACTTCGCCGGCGATGCGCGAGTCGAACTGGTGGGGGTCGAAAGTGGTTAAAGGGCCGACGCCGCTTTTACCGGAAATGAGGGCTTGCCAAAATTCCTGGGTCGTGTTGCCCACCGGAGAAATGATCCCCAATCCGGTGACAACGACACGCGGGTAGGACATGCGGTATTACTTGGAGCTCTTCTGTGCTTTTTCCTCGACATAGCGCATTGCTTCACCAACGGTGGTCATTTTTTCGGCATCTTCATCGGGGATCTCGATACCGAACTCTTCCTCCAGCGCCATGACCAGCTCCACGGTGTCGAGTGAATCCGCACCGAGATCGTCCACGAAGGAGGCGGTGTCAGTTACTTCCTCTATCTTGACTCCAAGCTGCTCCGCGATGATCGATTTGACTTTCTGTGCTACTTCCGCCGTCCCCATCCGATTCACCCCTCCTTTTACCTACATTACCATTCCACCGTCAACGGTGATCACTTGGCCTGTGATAAAACTGCTTTCCTCGGATGCCAAAAATAATGCCGCTTTGGCGACATCCATGGGCTTCCCCAAAAAACCAACGGGGATAGACTTCAAGATCGTGTTCCGAACTTCGTCGCTCAGGGCCTGGGTCATTTCCGTATCGATGAACCCGGGTGCGATCGCATTGATCAAAATATTGCGCGAACCGAACTCCTTCGCGGCTGATTTGGTCAGAGCGATAATGCCGGCCTTGCTAGCGGCGTAATTGGCCTGCCCTGCGTTGCCGATCAGGCCGATAACGGAAGCCATGTTGATGATGCGGCCGGAACGCTGCCTCATCATGGGTTTGGCCACGGCCCTCATGCAATAAAAGGTGCCCTTTAAATTCGTATCGAGCACCTCTTCCCAATCGGCGTCGGACATGCGAAGCAACAATCCGTCTCTCGTGACGCCGGCATTGTTGACGAGTATATCAACCCGTCCATATTTGTCAAGCGCTTTGTCCAGCATTTCCTCCACTTTTGGAGAGTCTTTTACGTCGAGAGGGATGCAAAACGGTTCTTCGGCGCCGAAAGCTTTTATCTCGGCTGAAAGCTCGCGCAGAAGCGTCTCGTTGCGCGCGGTGAGCACAAGTTTCGCCCCCTCTTTGGCGAACAAAACGGCTATTTCACGGCCTATCCCCCGGCTGGCGCCGGTGACGATCGCGATCTTGCCCATGAGTTTTTTATCCGTCGATGGCATGAAAATCCTCCAGCGTGCCCAATGAAATCACCTGCGCCTCGGCGTCTATTTTTTTCAGGAGACCCTTCAGGACCTTGCCCGGCGCGAACTCGATGAAAGTCCGGACACCCTTGGAAAGGATGAGACGCATCGAATCTTCCCACAGCGTACGGTGGTTCATCTGCCGGATGAGGTTTTGCTTGATCTCGTGAGGCTTGATCTCGATATCGCCAGTGAGATTGCTAACGACGGGGATCGTGGGTTGTTGAATGTGGATGACCTCGAGCGCCTTCTCTATCCTTTTGCAGGCGCTGTCCATGCAGCGCGAATGAAAGCCTCCGCTCACGTCCAGCGGGATGACTTTTTTCGCGGAGTCACGAAGCTTTTCTATGGCGTTCTCCACGTTCTGGCGGTAGCCCGAGATCACGATCTGTCCGGGAGCGTTCAGATTCCCGACCTCCGCGCCGGTCTCTTTGCACACACGCTCGACAAGTGCCAATTCGCTCCCGAGCACAGCCGCCATGAGACCCGGGCGCTCCAGGGCGGCCTCGTCCATGAATTGGCCGCGATCATGCACGAAACGCACACCGTCCTCAAAAGAGATCGCCCCCGCCGCGCAAAGTGCGGTGGCTTCGCCAAGACTGAGGCCGGCGGCGAACGCAGGTTCAAAATCTTTGGCTTTTTTGTGATGCTTGAACACTTCGAGAGCCGCAAGGCTCGTGACAAAAATGGCGGGCTGGCTGTAGCGTGTCTGCGTCAGCCGCTCGGCGGGACCTTCAAAGCAGGCGGAAAGAATATCGAAATCAAGAAGCTTGGCGGCGCGGTCATAGATGTCCCGCGCTTCGGGATAGGTCTGATAGAGATCTTTTCCCATCCCGACGAACTGAGAGCCTTGGCCGGGGAAAAGCCAGGCGGCTTTTACCATTCGATCACCATGGCGCCCCACACGAGTCCACTGCCGAAAGTCGCGAGCACCACTTTGTCCTTTTTCTGGATACGGCCCTGCTTCACGGCTTCGTAAAGGCCGATGGCGCAGGAGGCCGCCGAGGTATTGCCGTATTTTTGCAGGTTCACGAATATTTTTTCTTTCGAAAGATGCAGTCTTTCGGCCACCGCGTCGATGATGCGCTGATTGGCCTGATGCGGGATAAAGATCTTCACGTCTTCGAGCTTGAGGCCGGCTTTTTCAAGCGCTTCCGTAACGGCGTCCGTCATGCCGCGCACGGCAAGCTTGAACACCTCGGAGCCCGTCATTTGAAGATAATGGCCTTTGCTTTCGACGGATTCTTTGGACGCCGGCGATTTGGAGCCTCCGCAGGCGATCTTCAAAAGATCGGCGTGGCGCCCATCGGAACCGAGGACACTGGAAAGAATGCCTCCCGAACTCGCCCGCGTCACCACGGCCGCCCCCGCACCATCGCCGAAAAGCACGCAGGTGGAACGGTCCGTCCAATCGATGTAAGAAGAGATGAGATCGGCGCCGATGACTAGCACCTTTTGATAGGTGCCCGTGAGAATGAACTGCTCCGCCGTGACCAGGCCGTACACGAAGCCCGCGCAGGCCGCCGCGAGGTCGAACGCGGCCGCTTTCGTCGCGCCTATTTTTTCCTGCACGAAACACGCGCAGGACGGCAGCGGCATGTCCGGCGTGCTGGTCGCCGCGATGATCAGATCTATCTCGTCCGCCTTCACGCCCGCGTCTTTCATCGCCTCGAGAGCGGCCTTCGCGGCCAGATCGCTGGTCCCGACCCCACGCTCCGCGATATGCCTCTCGGAGATGCCCGTACGCGAGCGTATCCACTCGTCGGAGGTCTCCACGAGTTTTTCCAGGTCCCGGTTCGTGAGGATCTTTTCGGGAACGAAAAAGCCAAGGCCTGCGATGCCGGCGCGAGTGTTACTGGCCATTTTCGCTATTGCGGAGGGCTTCGAGGATGTGCTGGTTGATCTCATATTTGACGAACTCCGAGGCAACACGGATGGCGTTCTTGATGGCACGCGCGTTGGAGGAGCCGTGGCTGATGATGCAGTTGCCCGCGATACCAAGAAGCGGCGCCCCGCCATATTCCGAGTAATCCACTTCTTTGCGCAACGCGTTGAAGGCCGGGCTTGCGAGCGCCGCGCCCAGCATCGTGATCCAGCTTTTCTTCAGTTCCTGCTTGAGAAGTTTTCCGATGACATCCGCGATGGACTCCGAGACTTTCAGCACCACGTTGCCGACGAACCCGTCGCACACGACGATGTCCACGCTCCCATTAAAAATGTCGCGGCCTTCCACGTTGCCGATGAAGTGCAGGCGGCTTTTGTTCAGAAGCTGGTGAGCCTCCTTAATATAGTCGGTCCCCTTCGTCGCCTCTTCGCCGATGTTCAGAATGCCGATGGAGGGACGATTTTTTCTCATGATGAAGCGGAAATACACGTCGCCCATCACCGCGTACTGGTAGAGATGAACGGGTTTCGTGTCGATGTTGGCCCCCACATCGAGGAGAAGCGTCGGGGTCCCGAGCGTCGGGAAAACGATGCCGATGCCCGGCCGCTGGATACCCTCGAGCATGCGAAGCTTCAGCGTGCAAGCGACAACGGCGGCGCCGGTGTGGCCGGCCGTGACCATGGCGTCCACAACGCCGTCCTTCAAAAGATCGGCACAGATGGAAACGGAGGCGTCTTTCTTCTTGCGGATGGCGATGACCGCCGACTCGTCCATGCGCACGAAACTGCCCGTGTGATGGATGGTGATGTTGTTTGGAACGTTCTTGTGCTTTTCGAGCTCGGACTGGAGCAGGTTCTGATCGCCGACGAGCACGATGCGCGAATCATATTCCCGCGCGGCGAGAATGGATCCTTCCACGATGGCGTGGGGCGCATTGTCCCCGCCCATTCCGTCCACTGCGATCCGCATCGATCAGCCGCTCACAAAAATGGACGCGATCACCGAGTGGGTTTCTTTTCCTTTGTCTTGATCTGGAGGACGGGACGGCCGTTGTAATAGCCGCATTTCGGACACACGCGGTGAGAAGCGTGAGGCACGCAGTTGTCGGCGCCTAGCGGACAGTTCGCATCGACTAGGGTTTGCAGGACTCTCATGCGGTCATGCGTGCGCCGCTTGCGCGTGCGGGTGTTGGAGTGACGACGTTTCGGATTAGGCATGTTTTCCCTTCAAGGATTGAACTGATTAATCTTGCTGGCCTTTACAATCACAATGTCCAGTATTCAAATTCGTGCCGCAAAAAAGACACAACCCCCGGCAATCGGCCCGACAAAGGATGCGTATCGGGTGGTCGAGAATGATCTCGTCCCGCAGGTCCTGGTCGATGGTAACGGAATCCAGACCCTTGATATCATAATGAAGGGTGATGTCTTTTTCAAATAGATTATTAAATTCTTCCAGACAGCGCGAGCAGGTGAAATAACGCTCCCCTTCGATGTGCGCCTGCACCGAAAGGTCGTCCCCGGACTTGAGCGCCTCTCCCTTGACGCTGAGGTCGTTCGGGAAGTGCATGATACCGATGTCGATGTCGAGGTCATCGGCATTCACCTCTTCCTCGAACGGGAACGGTTCGTTTTCCGGCAGTCGGTCGACGGTGATTTTCATGGGCGGCGGCGCGGGGAATACGTTCTGTCAGTTTTTGTACTTCTTTTTAATGGCGTCGAGAACAAAGCCTGGGACAAACGAGCGGATGTCGCCTTTCAAGATCGCGACCTCCTTGACCAGCCGGCTCGAGAGATAGGCGTACGACTCATGCGGCATGAGAAAAATGGTCTCGATGTCGGCTGCGAGCTTCCGGTTCGTGAGCGCCATCTGGAATTCGTATTCGAAATCGGAGATCATGCGCACGCCGCGTATCATCGTGTGGGCGTTCTTTTTTCTAGCGTAGTCGACGACGAGCCCGTCAAAATCCTCCACGAGGACGCGCGAGCCCATGGACTTCGTGGCCTGCTTCAAGAGCCGTATGCGCTCTTGGACGGAAAAAAGCGTTTTTTTACCGGTGGCGCCCAGGGGCGCGACGGCGACGATCACCTCATCGAAGATACCGAGCGCGCGCTGGATGAGGTCGATGTGCCCGTAAGTGACGGGGTCGAATGTTCCCGGATAAATGCCGCGTTTGGCGTCTTTTTTCATAGAAAGGGCGCTCTAAAAGGACACATGACGGCATTATAGTGAATGCCTGGTGGGGTATCAAGGAAAAATGTCATGGTATAATGCAGTCCATGCGGTCGCGCAAAAAAATCCTCGGACAACTATCGGTGTTTGCGGCGATCTTATCCGTCTTCGCGGCGCTTTACTGGCATTTCGGTGTTTTGCCGGGCCG
>CAZTBX010000028.1:0-1726 GCA_964612035.1 uncultured Planctomycetia bacterium | reverse complement strand
CACGTGGATGCCGTCCGCACCTCGATAACAGTGCGTTGGGATCACCGGCGAGCCGGTGCTACGCGCGATCATGGCAAGGCTCTTGAAAGTCCCCGCCTTGCGTCCGAAAAAATCGACGAGCACGCCGTCTTTTTCGGGTTTTGCGTGCTGGTCCATGATGAAGGTCACGACGTCGTTCTGTGACAGCGCATCCATGACCCGCTCGAGAGAATTCTTTTTGGGTATGATATCGAGTCCGGCATCGTAAAAGCGCTTGAAAAGTATCTTTTCCACCGTTTTGTTCACGATCGGGCGGCGCAGGATATGAAAACGGCCTTTGAACTGCTCGAACTGAAGCATCCCCCCTACGGGCGCCAATTCCCAGTTGCCGAAATGGCCGGTCATGAGCAAAATGCCTTTTTTTTGTTCGGCGGCCTTGAGCAAGTGCCCCTGCCCCACGATACGCACTTTTTTCAGGAGCTGGGCCTTGGTCATAAGTGGCATCCGGAGGTTCTCGAGACAGAGGAACAGGAGATGCCGGTAAAAATGCTGGGCAAGCGTACGGATCTGCCCGTCGTCCAGCCTCGAACCAAAAACGAGCTTCATGTTGCCAAGCACCGTTTTACGCCTGACAGGGATCAGGTGATAGACGAATCTACCGATCCAGGTGGGATTGAGATTTCCGTTGAAATTCGCCATGAGACCTTGCTGGTTAACCTGCGCTCCGAAAAGTAGATTAGGGCTGGACAAATGCGATGTCAAGACAGTAATCTAAGCCCATGTCCGCCCGCCATTTAACGCTCGGGCCGAAACTGTCGGCCGTTTCCTGGCGCTTCATCGAGGGCTTCTCCGCTTTTGCGCTTTTCATGCTCCCTTTCTCAAAAAGCGCGGCTGAAACCGGCCTTTTTATCGCCCTCGGGCTTTGGCTTCTGCGAAAATTCCCCTTCGGAGAACCGTTTTCCGTCCCCCGGGCAATGGCACTCGCGTACGCCGTCTTCCTTTTGTTCACCCTGATCTCGGTGACACAGGCGCCGCATGAACTTCTCACGACTTCCCTGCGCGGGCTTTTCAAGTGGTTGAAATTCATCGGTATCTTTTTTGTCGCCGTAGAGATGTTTGCCGATGAAAAACGCGCTCGGCGCTTTCTCTTGGTGTTCGCCGCCTCGCTGGTCCTCGTGTGCTTGAACGGTTTTATCCAGGTCCTCTCCGGACACGACTTCGTGAAAGGTTACGACATAGACATTCCCGGGCGCTTCTTCAGGATGACAAGCTCTTTTGGTTCGCCCAACGGCCTGGCGGCGTTTTTGGCCATGGGCATTCCTTTGTCTTTTTGGCTATGGCTAGACGGGCGCCAGTGGAACGCCAAGACTGCCGTTTGGGCGGGCACCTGCGTTCTCTTTGGTGTGTGTTTTATCCTGACGCTTTCGCGCGCGGCTTTTTTCTCTCTGGGGATCGCTTTATTCTTTTTTGCGGTTTTGTGCGGCCGAAAAAGTGCCTTCGTGTTCGCCGCAGGCGTGGCGATCCTTGGAACAAGTTTTTTCTCATCGGCCATTCTGAGGGAAAATTTTTTCGGCAGTCTGAACTTGCAGGACATCACTATCGGCGAACGCCTGCGTTTTTGGAACATTACGGGACGCATGATCGCCGAACATCCGTTCCTGGGCAATGGCGTGAACACTTACTACCGGCTTTTTCCGCTATTCGCGCCGGCGAGCGAGACTTACCGTGGCTACGCGCACAATTGTTA
>CAZTBX010000027.1:0-25389 GCA_964612035.1 uncultured Planctomycetia bacterium | reverse complement strand
AGGTCCCAAATATGGATCCGGAAGGATACGTGAACTTTGTCGCCAAGCGAGCCGGTGAAGGCTAGTGAGCTGGCCCCAGCAGTATTGACGCGGACCTGCTGTCAATGTAGAATTACGCCATGAGAAGGAAAGGGAATCCCATTCCCGAATTGCTGGTTTTCCTTCGCAATCCCTGCAGTCATAAGCGTCAAACTTTCACAAAGCCGCATGGGAATCGTCATGCCTAAGACCATTCTCGTCGCCGATGATAACCGTGAGCATTTGTCGCTGTTTGAGCAGGCCCTGACCGGCCGCGGCTATCAGGTGCTGAAGGCCGTAGACGGCCGCGAGGCCCTCGCGCTGGCCCAGGCCAAAAAACCGGATCTCATCGTGCTGGATGTGCAGATGCCGCACATGGACGGCGACATGGTGTACATGAGCCTGAAGGCGCATGACTCGCCGTTACGCGAAACCCCTATCATCATCGTCACGGGTCTGTGGTCTGAGGAAGAGATACGCTCGCATCATGAAAAAAACATGTTTTCCAAGCCCGTGCCTATGGAGCCGTTTTTGGCCAAAGTGGATGAACTCATAGGCCGGCCAGCCTAGAATCCGGTTTTTTCAGAGGGTATACTTGTGATAATGAGCACTTCTTGGTCGGCGATATTCGATCCGGCAAGTTACGCGTTCAATTTCCTCGCGCTGCCTATTGGCGCGACGGCTATGGCTATCCTTTTTTTCGGCTTCCTCGTTGGCGCCCGCGAACGCTTTTCCGCCATCGGCTCGGCGTTCTTCCTCATGACGCTGTCGGTCACTGTCTGGCTATTCTGTTTTACCTGGATGTATCTTTCCAGGGTCCCGGGTGTTGCGTTCTTCTGGGCCAAGGCAGCCTATCTAGGTGTTCCTTTTATCCCTTCCGCGATCTATTATTTCACGCTGCGCGTCCTGCGCCTGTACGAAAAACAGAAACAATGGCTCTGGGCCAGTTTCGCCGTTTCCGCGTTCTTTTCCGGTCTCATCATTGGCACCGGCGCCGTGATCCGCCGGCTCTATGATTATTCGTGGGGGCATTACCCGAAATACGAGGCGAACAGCCTTTTTTATCTGCTCTTTTTCGCCGCCGTCATGGGGGTCAGTCTTTTTCATTACATCGCCGAATACAAAAAACCGCAGACGGACACGCATCGGGCACGCATCCGGTCGCTCCTAGCCGCGTTTTCCATCGCGTATCTGGCTTCCCTGGACTATCTGCCGAAGTTCGGCATCGCGATATACCCTTCGGGTTATTTGGGCATACTCGCGTTCATCGTGATCGCCGCGCACGCGATGAAACGCTACCGGCTCGTGGACGTCACCCCTTCCATGGCGGTCGAAAAGATACTCGAGAGGATGGGGGACGCACTGCTTGTGTTGGACTCTGAAAACGTCATCCGTGTCGCCAATGAGTCCGCTTCGGTGCTTCTGCAGATCCCTCTGCAAAAACTGATCGGCAGTCCGCTCTCGACCACTCATCTGGCTATCCCGGCCAATAATTCCGTTAACTCCATCGAAAAAGTAGGCACGGATCAGACCTACGATATTCAGCACCTGCTTCCGGACGGGGAGGAGATGCTTCTCACCGTCTCCGAGTCGGCGATGAAAGACCATTTGGGCTGTGTCATCGCCACCATCCTTATCATCAAGGACAGCACTTCGTTCAAAAAAACGCAGAGGGCTCTCGAGGACAGCCGGGAGCGTTTCACCGAGCTGTACAATGAAATGCCGGACGCCGTGATCGTCCTGGACGAGTTCGGCCGCTTCCGGTCCATCAACCCGGCCGCGGAAAGGCTGCTCGGGCTCGCTGGGCGCAAGATCGCCGGACGGATATTCGTCATGTCCGGCATACTCCCGTCATCGGGGATGAACCAGATCCTGAAGGTGATACGCCGCGTCCTCGATGGTTCGAAAGAAGAGCCGTTCGATCTGGAGCTCTTGAAAGGCGAAGGAAGCGCCGAGTCCTTTCTCGCCCGGGCCTATCCCAGTCCCGTGCGCGAGAACGGCCGCATCGTCGCCGTGCAGGTCATTCTCCGCGACCCGCTGGAAAGAAAAAAAATCGAGCGGACCGCGCCATGAGAACACTGTTTTTTTGGCTTCTTTTGGTCTTTGCCGGCACTTATTGCTGGGGATGGGCGCAGCATGTGCAGATCGGCGCAATGTCCCAGAGGGAGTACAACGCTTATTACCTCGACGAAACCAGAAAGCTTTACGACAAGGCCTCCTGGCAGGCATCCAAGTGGGTGGACAAACTGTTCAAACCCGTTCAGCGCCGCGAAGCCGTCCTCGAATAATTTTCCCAGCATCTTGAAAACCCCCAGTCTGTAAGGTATACTAAGTTCCCTTAGGCCAATGTTCGTAACTTACGGTGGTATATGGCTTTAGAAAAGTTTTTAAATAGTGGGGAACCCGTGATACAAGCTCTGGATAAGAGGCGCTACAAGCGAGTGGACTGCGACATCGAGTCGTCATTCAACAACCTCGATGGCACGAAGCCTCACGACATCCGTGAAACGACGATCCGCGACATTTCCGAGGGAGGCATACGCTTCCGTTCGAACGAGTTCATTCCCATCCACAACCGCCTGCTTTTCAAGCTCGACGTGCCCAAGAAGAAGAGCATCAGAGCCATCGCCAAGCCGGCCTGGATACGCGAAGTGCCCAGCCTGAGCCAGTACGAGATCGGGGCGAGTTTTCAAGGGCTTTCCGAAGAAGATATCTCGATCATCCGTAACCTCGCCGCCGTTTAGGGCTTGCGTCGGATTCTTTTGACATTTTTGTCCCGCCTGATATAATCTTTCGAACGTCCAATCGGGAGTTTAAAATGAAAAACTTTTCAATTTTTTTCTTGGCCTTACTCCTCATTTCCGCCAGCAGCGCGTGGGCAGAAGACGCCTCCGTCGCAGCCCCAGCTGAAACGACCAGCGTGACTACGGATGCGGTTGCCGCTGTGCCCGTCGATACCACCGTGCCCGCGCCCGAAGCCGCGGTCGTGCCCGCAGAGAACACTGCTGTGCAGGAGCCGGCACCGGCGGCAGAGCCGGCCATCGACAATCTGGAGTTCATCTCCGGCGAGATCAGCGCTCTCGACGAAGCGTCCAAGACGCTCACCGTGAAGCTTTACGGAGAAGCCGAAAGTGGAGCGGCTGATAAAGCCCTGGCCGTCACCGTGGATGATGCCACCGACATCACCGACGGGGAAAAAGACAGAGACCTGCGCTCTTTGGTCGCCGGGACAGAGGTCGACGTGGAGTACGATCCCGCGACCAAGAAAGCGACCTATATTTTCGTTTATTGATCTTTCGAGTTTTCAGCACACACGGGCGCCGCGATCCGGCGCCCGTTTTTATTTGGGGAAACCATGAACGCCACGAGAAAACTTTTCACTGAGATCGAGCGCCTGAACAAGCGCTGTGGTTTGATCCAGCGCGGCGACCGGATCGTGGTCGCGGTTTCCGGTGGACCGGATTCCATGGCGCTTTTGTCACTCTTGGTCAAAATGAGCCGTAAGTATCGGCTTCACCTGGCGGTGGCGCATCTCAATCATGGATTGAACGCTCGCGAGGCGGGGCGTTACGAGGCGCTGGTCGAGCAAACGGCCCGGCGCTTTGACCTGCCATTTTACGTCAAGCGCATTCAATTGAAATCCATCGCGCGCAAAAGCAAGCGTTCTATCGAAGAGGCGGGCCGCCTGGAACGCTACCGTTTTTTTGAAAGTGTCGCAGGTCGTTTTCGCGCGCGAAACATCGCGACGGCCCACACGCTGGATGATCAGGCGGAAACCGTGTTGCTGCGTCTTTTCCGCGGCAGCGGCCTGCGCGGCCTGGCCGGCATCCCCGCGCTGCGGGGCCAGGGCCGCTACCTCATCGTGCGGCCGCTGCTCGGGTCGCGTAAAAAAGATTTGCGCGCGTTCTTGAAAGAAGAGGGGATCCGTTACTGCGCGGACAAGAGCAACAAGAGCCGTCGATTCACGCGCAATCGGGTGCGATGGGGGGTTCTGCCGTCGCTCAGGCGACGCTTCAACCCTCAGATCGAGCAAAGTCTCGCGGACCTGGCGGCCATGTGCGCGGAAACGCAGGCGTACCTAGACGCCACCGCCGAGCGGGCGTTCAAGGCCTGCCTGCAAACATCCGGCCGTGGAAAAGTCACGCTGCGTCTTGGGCCTTTGCGGCGCCTGCCGGCCGCGGTGCAGGCGAACACTGTGCTCCGCGCGCTCAGGGAAAAGACCGGCGCTCTCAAGCGTTTCACGCATGAGCACGTTCAGGACATCGTCGGCCTCGTACGTGCCCGGCGCAAGGGTCTTGAGCTGCATCTGCCCGGTGGTTTGCGAGTGAAGAAGGCCGCATCGGATACGCTCGAGATCCGGTCGCATTGACAGCCCCTCTGAATACCGCTATAATCCACAAATCTAAACGAAGGGGAATACTTATTCATGTCGAGAGTTGAGCTTGGACCGAACGAACCGCTGGAAAAAGCGCTGAAGCGCTTCAAGAAAAAGATCGAACGCGAGGGCATTCTGAAGCTCCTGAAGGCCAGGAAGCATTATGAAAAGCCCAGTGAGATCAAGCGGCGCAAGGCCCGCAGCAGCAGAAGCCGCAAGAGATTTTAAAGGAGTCCCGCCATGGGCGAGGCGGACGCTGAGAACGACCGCGGTTTCACGATCAAAAAGAAAGTCGATGAATCGTGGAAAAGCGCGGTCGAAAAAGAAAAAAGTAAAGATCACCCTGCCCCCAAGGCCGGGCCGGAACCCTCTCCGGAGCCTGAACAGCCTGAACCGCTCGAGCGGGGCGTTCCCCCTGAACCCGATTTCCCGTTTTTCATTTCCACGCTCGGCATGCAGGCGCTTGCCGCACTCGGCGAAGTGCCCAATCCCGCTACCGGTGAAAAGCGCATGGATCGGACCACCGCCAAGTATTTCATCGACATTCTCGTGATGCTTTCGCAGAAGACCAAGGGCAATCTTACCGCCGAAGAGAACGCCATGGTGAACGACCTCTTGTATGAGCTTCAGATGAAGTTCGTGCAGAAAAGCCAGGGGCTGTGATCGCCGGTCTCGCATGGTTCGCCGCTGGTCTCGCGGTCGGCCTCGGCCTCGCGGCGGTTTTCCGCGTTTTTCACGCGCGTTCGTCGGCACAGCTTCAGTCCGATTTCCAAAAATTCTCCCTGGACGCCCTTTCCCGCGTCAGCGATCAGGTCATCAAACTCAGCAGCGAAATGGGCGCCAAACAGCTGGATTCGAAAAAAGAGCTCATCGACCAGGAATTGCGTCAGATGAACACACAGCTGGGGAAAGTGTCTGATCTCATGAATTCTTTGGAAAAGGACCGTGAGGCGAAATTCGGCCAGCTCACGAACCAGCTAGGACATCTTTCGGAGACCACCTCTAAACTAGGGGAGGTGCTGGGCAGCTCGAAGTCACGCGGGGATCTCGGTGAAATGATGGCCGAGGACGTGCTGCGTCACGCCGGTTTCCAGGAACATCTGAATTACGTCAAGCAGAAGATGATCAGCGGCGTGGGGTCCAAACCCGATTTCACTTTTCTCCTCCCAAAAAATCTCCGGCTCAATATGGACGTGAAATTCCCGTTCGACAATTACGGCAAGTTCGTTCAATCCGACTCTCCCGCGGATAAGGAAAAATTTCGGTCGGCTTTTTTCAAGGACGTGAAGGACAAGATCAAGGAAGTGACGAGCCGGGATTACATCAATCCGGAACAGAACACGCTGAATTGCGTCATCCTTCTCATCGCTATCGAGCCCGTGTATGCTTTCATCTATCAGGAAGACCGATCGATCCTAAGTCTCGCCGCCAAAGAGCGCGTCATCCTGTGCTCGCCGGTAACCCTGCTCGCGGTCTTGGCCGTCATCCGCCAAACCGTGGACAATTTCAACCTGGGCCAGACTTCCAGCGAGATCCTTGATCTCTTGGCCTCTTTCAAGAGCCAATGGCACAAATTCCTCGAAAAGCTGGAGACGGTCGGCAAGCGTATCGATGACGCGCAGAAAGAATACCAGGATCTCACCACTACCCGGAAAAAACAGCTCGAAAAGCCGCTGAGCAAGATCGAGTCCCTGCAAAAAGGTCTGCCCGCCTCCTCCACAGGCGAAGTGCTGGACATCCCCGGCCAGTCGAACGGCGCCTGATTAAAAAAGCTTAAATTTCATCAAAAAAAACTAATTAAAATAACATTTGTGGTCTTCGGTTTTATCTGATATACTCCGCTTGTAAGTCAAACACCTAAGCTGAGAAGTGCAATATTCAAGTATTCGCAACGGTGTTCTTCACGCTGCGCCTTCCTGGGGTGCCCTCGGCACCCGAAATCATTTTAAGCCACATATTAAAACTATTGTATGGACCGCCTGACCGCTACGGTGCCCAAAAATAAAACGGAAGAGATCCGTTTTTATTTGCGACACCTGAACGGGAAGGAATTTCTCGACATCCGCGAGTTCGCCCAAGTGCACGGTTTGGGCGAGAAGGCGCCGACAGGTCGGGGAGTGGCGGTGCCGCTGGCGCTTTTTGAAGCGTTCAAAAAAGCGGTGGGGGATAGCGAGGGCGCGATCCGCGCGTCGGAAGCCGCCTCATGAGCAAGATCATCGAAGCGTTGAAGGCCAAAGGCCGCGCACTGACCTCGAACGGCGGACAGATCAAGGAATTCAAGACCGAAAAAAGCGGATACGAACTGACGCAGGAACAACTCGCCGACATTTATTTTTCCGCGACCGGCAAGACGAAGGCGCCGGAAGCGCCGATCATCATCAAGGTGGTGGAGAGGCCGCGCCTCGCGTCGCTGGCGCCGTGGTTCATCACCTCCATCGCTTTTCTTATCACGGCGCTCAGCCTTTTTTCCACGAAGCGCATTTTTATTGACGTCAAGGTCGTCGACGACAAGACTCCCTACTCACGCCTCGCGACCACGGAAGCGCCGGTCTCCGAGGCTTCCGCCGAAGCGAAAAAGGCGGTGTTCGAAAATGCGCGCGGCAATCCGCTGTCTTCCCAGGAATTCGTTTTCGAAGGCGCCGCCTATCTGAAGAGTTCGCGCACAAAAAGCGGGCTCACGCTCGTGAACAGTTCGGTGGCGCCGTTCGCGCGCGCGACGCTTTATCTGGACCCGCTGCTGAATCTTTCGCACGCCAAGATCGTTTTTTACGCGAAAGGGGAAAGAGGTGGTGAGAACGTCGCCTTTGCGCTGAAAGACGGCGACAATATCCAGGCTTTTCACAAGGGCGTGGTGTATCCTTTCCCGTATGCGTTGTCCACGAATTGGCAGAAGGCGGAGATACTGCTGACCGACGCCGCCAAGGATTTTGACGCGCGGAACGTTGCGAGCCTGCGTTTCGAATTCGGGTCCAAGAACACCGAAAACAAGCCCGGTGACACCGTGTTCATCAAAGACCTGCAGTGGATCTCTGAGGTTTAAGGGGGCGCTCCCATGCACGTGATCGCGGTCTCCAATCAGAAAGGCGGTTGCGGCAAGACGACGACCGCGATCAACCTGGCCGCCTCGTTTGCCTCGATGGGACGCAAAAGCCTCATCATCGACCTGGACCCGCAGGCCCACGCGACTTTCGGCCTCGGCGTGCGCGGCGACAAGCTCGAGAACTCGATGTACAACGTGCTCACGGGGCAAGAAGAAAAAAAGAAAAAATTCCTCGAAGACGTCATCCTGCCGCTGGACGCACAGCTGGACCTTGCACCTTCACACATTCTCCTCAGCACCATCGAGCAGGAGTTCACGAACAAGGACGAGTCCGTGTCCAAGCTCCATGACACGCTCGCCTCACTGTCTTTTCCCTACGACTACGTGGTCATTGATTGCCCGCCGAGCCTCGGCTTCCTCACTTTCAACGCGCTACGCGCCTCGCAGACCGTGATCGTTCCGGTGGAGCTCAGTTCTTTTTCGCTGATGGGCGTCGACAAATTGCTCAGCATGATCGAGCTGATCCGCGTGAAGCTGCAGGTGACGCCGAAAGTGTATGCGCTGCCCACGATCGTCGACATGCGGACGCGGCTTTCGAAACACATGATGGAGGAGATACGCCAGGTGTTCGGCGGACATATCCTGAGCACCGTGATCCATCAGTCGGTGTCCGTCAAGGAATCGCAGATGAAAGGCGTGCCGCTGATGAAATGGAACGCGAAGTCGCGCGCCGCCCTCGACTACCTGATGCTCGGCCAGGAGATCCTGAACCGCACGGCCTCCGAAGCGCCGCTTCCTCAGGAAAGAAAGCTTTTGCCGCAGAACATGCTGCGCGATTTCATCCTGAACATCGGCGACGCCAAAGAAGTGCATCTGGTGGGCGATTTCAACAACTGGTCGATCTCGCAGAATTCGCTTCTCTGGAGGAAAGAGGGGGATGTCTGGCAGAAAAGGGTTTTCCTCGAGCCAGGCAAGTACCGCTACAAATACGTGATCGACGGCCGCTGGGTCGTCGACCCGGGTAACGACCAGCTGGAACCCAATCCCTACGGCGGAATGGATTCGGTTTTCGAAATCAAGTAAGTGCCAAGAAAGCTTCCTTACCGCCTCCTCGAGTCCAAGACCCTTTATCGCGGTCACATCATCCGTCTGGTGAAAGACCGTTTCATCCTGCGCCAGGCGCCAGGGAAAGTCGTGACGCGCGAGATCGTGCGTCATCCCGGAGCGGTGGTCGTCCTGCCTTTTGTCGACAAGCGGCGCATCCTGCTTCTGCGGCAGTTCCGTTACGCGGCCGAGGGCGACCTGTGGGAAATACCCGCCGGGACGCTGGAGCCGGGTGAGCGGCCTCTCCGTTGCGCGAAAAGGGAACTGGAAGAAGAGACCGGGTTTCGCGCCGAAAAGTGGCGATCCCTCACGCGTTTTCTGCTGGCGCCGGGCATCAGCGACGAGTGGATGACGCTGTATCGCGCCGAAGACCTCAAGCCGGGAAGAAAAGATCTCGATCATGACGAATGGATCGAGCATGAAGTGGTGACGCTGGAGCGGGCGCGCGCGATGGTGCGCCGCGGGACCATCCGGGATGCCAAGACCATTTTGGCCATCCTTTGGGCTTTCGAGTTTCGGTGACGGACGCGAAAAAATATCAGCGGATCCGCGAGCGGTTTTTTTTCGTCGGCCTCGCGCTAGACCTCGCGCTACTCGTGGTGTTTCAGGTTTCAGGTGTTTCACAATTTTTCAAAGACATCGCCGAGCGTGCCTCGGATGTTTACGCACTGCAGGCCTTTTTGTACCTCACGTTTTTTTTCAACGTTTTTTTCTTTCTGCTCCTGCCACTTCAGTACGCCTCGGGCTACCGCCTCGAGAAGCGCTTTGGGCTTTCCAATGAGACCTTCGCTCGCTGGGCCACGGACGAGCTGAAAAAATATGCACTGACCTTCGTTTTCTTTATCGTGACTGGCGAAGGATTTTTACTGCTCGTGAGGGCGTTCCCGGATGCCTGGTGGTTTTTCGCCGCGGCCGGTTATGTTCTATTCACTTTTCTCCTCGCGTTCCTTTTCCCGATCTTGATCCTGCCTCTTTTTTACCGGACCCAAGAGCTGCCCTCCGGCGAACTGAAAAACCGCGTGTTGGCACTCTGCCGTGAATGCGGCCTGCATGTCATGGGGGTTTACGAGATCTCTTTCTCCGAAAAAACTAAAAAGGCCAACGCGGCGCTGGTCGGCCTGGGAAAAAGCCGGCGCATCCTTTTGACGGACACGCTGACGGCGGGTTTTCCGCTTCCGGAGATCGAAATGGTGGTGGCGCACGAGATCGGCCACCATGCGGAAAAACACATCCTGCGCGGTTTCGTGTTCAACGCGGCCGTTGTATTCGCCGGCTTGTATGCGTTGTGGCGTCTTTCCGGAGAATTGGCCGGAAGCCTCGGCGCCGACGGACTCTCGGATCTGCGTGTTTTTCCGGTGCTGGTGCTTCTCTCGTCGCTCGGCGGATTTTTTCTCATGCCAGCGCAGAACGCATTTTCACGCTCGATGGAGCGCGCCGCGGACCGTTTCGCTCTGCGCAAACGGCCCGACAAAGAAGTTTTTGTGTCGCTGATGCGGCGCCTCGGCGAACGCAATCTCGCGGATCCCGAGCCGCGGCCCTGGGTGGAATTTCTGCTGTACGACCACCCCTCGATCAAAAAGCGCATCGACCAAGCCCTGTCCTTTTCCGCATGACGTTCCGACGGTTTGCGCAGGCGGCACTCGTCGCGTTGGTCCTTTGGAATTTTTTCGCTTACGCGTCCGCGCAGGCGCTGCCCGGAGAGCGCACTGAGGCGCAGGTGCGCCGCGTCATCGACGGTGACACTTTTGAGCTGGATTCGGGCGAGCGGGTGCGACTGATCGGGGTCGACACGCCGGAATACCAGCCTTGGAAAGGCCGTACGGACGTTTACGGCCGCGAAGCAGCCGATTTCGCGCGGACGCTTCTGAAAGGCAAGCGCGTGACGCTCGAAAGTGACATCGAAGAACGCGACAAGTATGATCGCCGCCTCGCTTACGTGTATGTGGACGGCGAAATGGTGAACCGTCTCCTGGTCGGCGAGGGTTTCGCGAAGGTCAAACGGTATCCGCCGAATCTCCGCTATCAGACATCGTTGCGTGTCGCCGAAAAAGACGCGCGCCAGGCCCAAAAAGGGCTGTGGAGCGCGAAAAAGAAAATGACTTTAGTTGCTAAATGAGCGTGAAAAGTTTAAAATAGCCGCGACCAAGGGTTTTTATGACGAAAGAAGCCAAAATCGCATCGATCGTCTCGCTTTTCCCGCTGCCGCAGTATGTCGTGGTGCTGGAAGACGTTGACAAGACACGCCTGGTCCCCATCTGGATCGGCGTGAACGAGGGGAACGCGATCGCGCTCGAGATGCAGGGTGAAAAATTCCCCAGGCCTCTCACACACGACCTCATCGTGAACATGCTGGGCGCGTTGAACGCAAAGATCCAGAAGGTCGTCATCAACGACCTGAAGGAAAACAGCTACTATGCGCTCATCCACATCCAGGTCGACGGCAAGACACTCCTTTTGGACGCGCGTCCGTCGGATTCGCTGGCGCTGGCCGTTCGCACTCAATGCCCGATATTCATCGACGAGAAAGTGCTGTTGAAATGCCCGAAGATCGAGAACCCGATCTCGAAAGAGGATATCGAAAAATTCAAAGACGTGCTGAAGACGATGTCATCTGAAGATTTTTTCAAAAGTCTGGAAGAAGCTCCACCCGCCGAAGGGCCCGAGACCGGAAAGTCTTTTGAAGAGGGACCGCTCGGACCCGAGGGAGAGGCCGATGACGACGATGATCTGGACGACGAGGATGAGAAAGATGATAAATAAAAAAGGCGTTTCAACTACAGGAGGGGATTCATGATCTGGGGCCGTCGCATAGGGATGTTGGCAGTGTTTCTTTTTTGCGTGTCCGTCACCGCCGCTTTCGCCGAAGAAATTTCACCGAGCGATGCCGCGACGACGAACTACGGTGTGGGGACTGGGAAAAAACTCGGCCGCGGCCTTGCCAACCTTGGGTTCGGTTGGCTGGATATCCCAAAAGGCATCGAGTCGGTGGGCAATGACAGCAATTTCCTGGCGGCGATCACCTGGGGCCCGATCTACGGCACTGGCAACGCCATCGTGAGAACGCTGGCCGGCGCCTACGAAGTGCTGACTTTTCCGATCCCGCATCCGGCGAATTTCGAACCGCTGGTGCAGCCGGAATTCGTTATAGAAACCCGGTAATCTAATCTATTCCACGCCTGCCTGGCACAGCCGGGGGTGTGTTTTGCGCATCCTACCCCTGCATTTCTTTACTTTTTCACGCATTTTTCATATAAATATGATAGAATAATGTGCAAATAACCATGAATTCATATTTTTTTTAACTATGTTGACTGAGGCACTTAAAAAGCCAAGCAGCCCGACTATGGCTACGTCCTCTTTTTTTAGCGGCAAGGTGGAGGCGGGGTTGTTCATTGACACCTCCGCGGTGTATGCGGCGCGTGTGCAAAAAAATAAGACAGGGATCGAATTTTTAGGCTCCGCAAGAGCGGAGCTGAACGCCAACCCCGAGGCCTTGTCCTCGCGCCTTTCGGAGGCGGTGAAAGAAACGATGAAAGGGGCCGGGGTCGAGGGTCAGCCGGTATTTTTGAGTCTCCCCGGCGAGGAGGCGATGGTGCGTTGCTTTGACCTGCCCTGGCTTCCAAAAAAAGAATGGCCCAGCGCCATCCGCTTCGAGGCCCAAAAATACCTGCCGTTCCCTATCAACAATCTCTACTTCGACTACGAACTGTTCCCGTCGAAAGAAGAAAAAAAGATCAGCGTGGTGTTTTCCGCCGCAAAAAAAGAAGCGGTGGACCGGCGGTTAGAGCCGCTGCGTGAGATAGGCGTGCGCGTGCAGGGCGTAGAGCTCGTGTACCACTCGATCGCGCGCTTCTTCAGCCAGGAGGTGACCAAGGGGTCTCCGCTAGTTCATCTGATCATTCAGGCCAATGACGAGAAGACCGCGGAAATCGTTCTGGCGAAGGATCAGGCCATTCTGATCGCCCGTCATGCCGCACTTGTCCGGAAGCCGGAAGGGGAACTCGATCTCAACGCTTTCATTTCAGAGATCACGATCTCTTTGGACTACTTTTCAAAACGCTTCAAACATGACGCCATCGAAAAAGTTTACATCCATGCCGGAAATCCGGCCTGGCTGAAAGGTCTGGACCTGGCGCTTGAAAAAGAATTTCATTTTCCAGTAGAGACGGTGCGACCCCGCTTAGAGGCGAAGCACGGCGTGCACGCGGTGGCCGTCGCCACCGCTTTCGGTTTGGCCTTGAGGGACCGCTTGCCTTCGACGGCAAAAAAGATCAATCTTCTGCCGACCAGCGCCCTCCAGGTCTCGGGGCCGATCCCCTGGGAACAGGAGAAAAAAATGCTGGTGAATTTGGCTATCAAGGAGGCCTCGGCGGTCGTGGCGGTGCTCGTCTTGTCTTTTATGTACTTGCAGCACATGACCACGCTCAAAAAAGCCGCCATCCTGTCGACCAAGGCTCCCTTTGCCCAGTCCCAAACGACGAGCATCGACGCGCCGGCGGCGGAATTGGGAGAGCGACAGGTGCGTCTGAGCGAGAAAATGGCCTTCGTGGCGAAGGCCGTCGATAAACGCGAATATTTCACCGTCAAGATGAACGAGATCGCGCGCAACATTCCGGCGGATATGCGCTTGACACGACTGAGCTACGCGGATGCTTTCGATCCGAACGGTGCCGGCAACATCTATCTGAGGTTCGAAGGGTACATACGCTCCACCGAAAAAACCAACGAATTGTCCGCGGTCAATAAGTTGCTGTCCGTGTTCAACGAGGACAAAGAATTCATGAAGGGCATCGAGGAGATCAAGATCACTTCCATCATGAGAGCGCTGGTCGAGGGGGCCCCGGTGACTAAGTTCGCGATCGAATGCGCCGCGCAGAGAAAGGTCCCGTCATGATCGATGAGATGCTTTCGAAGATCCGGCACAAGAAGCCGGTGATCACGGTCCTGTTCGTGACGGCAGGCCTGGTGGCGGGATGGACGCTCTATGGCCGTTCGATGCTCACCCGGCTCCAGACGCTGGAGCAGGAGCGCGCGGCGCTAGTGCAGAAAACGACGCTGGTGCAGTCCATCGCCGACATCGAGCGGAGACTCACGGAGTATCAAACAAGACTCACCGAGGGCAAGAAAAAGGGATGGTTCCTCGAGGAGATGAACTCCATCGCCAAAGAGGCCGGTTTCATCCTTCTGTCCGTCGAACCACAACAGCGGCGCGACATCGGCAACGACCTGGAGCTCCTGTCCGTTCACATCGAGGCCGACGCGAGTTTTCACGAGCTCGGAGAATTTGTCAGCCGTCTTGAAAGCGCCAAGTCCGCGTTCAAAGTGGTGCAGGTCGACATCGAGGTCATCAATGATCCCGATAACGCCGGTTCCGGGTATGCCCCACCGGCCACCGAGACAAGAAGGTCTGAAAGCATTAAAAATAAAATGTACAGCGTGTCGTTGACGCTCGGCGTCCTTGGGCCGATGAGGAACCTGTCGTCATGAAAAAAAGAAGGCTCTTTTTAAAGAGTTTCTTTTTTATGTTCCTGGTGTGTTTTTTGCCGTCTTCCGCGAAAGCCGTGGAATACACCGGCAAGGGGTTCCGTGACCCGTTCAGTGAATTTCAGTCATCGTCGGCCGCGGTTTCGACAGCCAAAAAACCCGTTTCCGTTGAGGAGGGTCTGAGCGCGATGACCCTGCAGGGCGTCGTCCTGACGCAGCACAAGGCGCAGGCGTTGATCGACGGGCAGATGTTGGAGATCGGGGGAGACACGGCGTTCGGAAAGGTCATGGCCATCACAAAAGACGGGGTCACGATCGCGCACAACGGCAAAGAATATCTGTTGGAGAGGAAAAAAGGGGAGGGCATGGGCTATGGTCCTGACAAAGCGGTTTAGAAGAGGCGCTGTCCGTTGCGTGGCCTGGACGGTGTTGCAATCTTTCCTGATGTTCTCTCCGGCCGTTCTCGCGGCTGATGGCAAGACGGGGGCGGTGGCTCTGGAAGTGGGCGCGGAGACCATTTCGATGAATTTCGACGGCGCGCTCCTGAAGGACGTGCTGTTCCTTTTTTCGCAGCAGTCCAGTTTCAACTTTGTCGCGAGTCAGGAAGTCGAGTCCCACAAAGTGACGGTCAGCCTCGAGGATGTCTCGCCGAAAGACGCGATCAATGCCATTCTTTCCGCGAACGGGCTTGTCGCCTCCAAAAAGCCGGGCAGCAACATCTACGTCGTCTACGCGGCCACAGGTGAAAGGGCCGAATTACAGACGAAGGTGTTTCATTT
This sequence comes from uncultured Planctomycetia bacterium, assembly GCA_964612035.1. GTDB lineage: Bacteria > Omnitrophota > Gorgyraeia > 2-02-FULL-51-18 > 2-02-FULL-51-18 > CAZTBX01. The sequence goes on along the minus strand of CAZTBX010000027.1, from coordinate 10,589 downwards.
GAAGTACGCTCGGCTTTCCGCTTCGCCGCTGGGCATAGGCGGCCAGGCGACGGCTTCGGATCTCGCCACAAGCGCGGGCACAAGCTCCAGCTCTAGTTCGTCGTCGTCTTCTTCGGCCACAGACGCCTCCAGTTCCAGCACGAGCACGAATGCGGGGATGGATGGGCTGATCTCACAGTTTCTATCGCCGCAAGGCAAGCTGGCGGCCGATATTCCAACGAACAGCCTTGTTGTGACCGACATTCCGGAAAAGATAGAGCAGATCGATAGGATCATTCAGGAGATCGACGTGGCCCCTCCGCAGGTGATCCTGGAGGTGCATGTGCTGGAGGTGAAGAAGAACCTTGCTTCCGACCAGGGCATCGAATGGGGAGGGACCGACGGGGCGCTCGGCCAGTTCACGGCGGGATCTCGCACAACCCCATTTCCGTTCGAGGAGCATATTTTCACCAACCGGAACAATCTTGCGGCCACCACGGTCGGTACCTCTACGTTGACTCTGGGCAGTGTCAACGCCGGCAACTTCAAGGCAATTCTTCACTTCATTCTGTCGGATTCGGACACAAAAATTTTGGCCCGTCCTCGTATTTTGACACAAAACAACGAGGCCGCCAGCATCAAAGTCTCGACCAATCAAACGGTGTCTGTGACGACGACTACGGACGTCGACACGAACATACAATCCGAAGAACCAATTCGAATGGAAGTAGGGGTGCAGCTCAAGATGACCCCTCAGATCAATGCGGATAACAGTGTGGTGTTATTCTTGGAACCCTCGGTGACCACGGTCGCCGCTTCCACATTGTTCCCGACAACGGTCCTGGATCCCACGACCCGCTTGGTGAGAACCATGGCGCGGGTGAAAGACAATCAGACGCTGGTGATCGGCGGGCTCATCGACAGCAACAATGCCAAAACAAAGCGTAAGTTGCCGTTCCTTGGAGATCTGCCGATGTTCGGGAAACTGTTCGCCTACGACCACGACGCCAACACCGAGCGCGAACTGCTTATTTTCATCACTCCCCATATCGTTCGCGGCTTCAACAGCTTTGCGGAGGACAGCGCCACAGCCAATGGCCGTGATATCGCGGCTAAAAAGATGCTGGACGCTTTTTCGGCGGAAAGGTTCCGCTACAACGCGGATGCTCTTGATAACGTGTCTCGCGTCAGGGATACTATTTATTCGAAAGAAAAAGCAGGCATCGCTGCGGGGCAAAAGAAGGCGGACCCGCTTCTCGACCAGCAGATGACCAAGACCCTGGATTCGTTCCGCAGCGGAAAGGCCGCATCGTCCAAGACCGTAAAGGAAGAGAAAATGACAAAAGTGATGGACACGCTGGGGACAAAACAGGGGACGAACCACTGACGCATGCCCGAAACCTACCTTAAACTCAGCAGCATCCTTTTGGAGCAGGGGCTGATCACCCGCGAACAGCTGGACAAGGCGGTGGATGCGCAGCTGAAGAGCCCGAACCAAAAGATCGGCGCGTTGCTCGTGAAATCCGGTGCCGTCAGTGAAAAAGACCTGGTGCGGGCTCTGAGCCAGCAGCTCAACATCCCGTTTGTTTCGAAAGAGAACGGGGAGCTGAAGCCCTCCACTGCGGAGGACCTGACACAGCTTGTCCCTGAGGATTTCGCGAAGAAGAATATGATACTCCCTTTGTTCCGCCACGGCGAATTTCTCACGGTGGCCATGGCCGACCCGACGAACATCGACGTGGTGGACAACCTGCGCCTGATCACCGGATGCCATATCAACCGTGTGGTGGCGACGGCCAGCGACGTCGAGGCTTGCCTGCCTCTTTTCTATGGTGAAGGCGCGCAGCTGAAAACGGTCATCGAGGCCTCTTACAAGACGCAGACGCCGGCGGAGCAGGTCGTCATCAAGAAAGAGCAGACGGAAAACCGGCTATCGTTGGATAGTCTCGTGGCCAACGCTGAAAAGGCGCCGGTGATCAATCTGACCGACCTTTTGATCGGGCAGGCAATACGCGACAGGGCCAGCGACATTCACATCGAACCGTTCGAAGACCACGTCACCATCCGCTTCCGCATCGATGGAGTCCTGCGCGAGATCTCTCCTCCCGACAAGTCCATGCAGCTTCCGCTGATCTCAAGACTGAAGATCCTGTCCAAAATGGACATCTCTGAAAAACGATTGCCGCAGGACGGCAGTTTCACGGCCACCATCAAGGGCCGCGACGTCGATTTCCGCGTGTCGACCATTCCCACCATCCACGGCGAAAAAATGGTGCTTCGTATCCTCGACAGGCGGGCGACTTCCATGAACCTCGAATCCATGGGATTTGACAAGGCGGAGCTCGAGAAGTTCCGTAAATTCATCCGCAAGCCCTACGGCCTTATCCTGATCACGGGTCCGACAGGCAGTGGAAAAACCACGACCCTGTATTCGGCGATGAGCGAGCTGAAAGGGGCCGACAAGAACATCATAACGATCGAGGACCCGGTGGAATATCAGATCCCCGGCATCAATCAGGTGCCGGTCAAGACCTCCATCGGGCTCACTTTTGCCGCCGGCCTGCGCGCTTTTTTGCGCCAAGACCCGGACGTGATGCTGGTGGGAGAGGTGCGCGATCTCGAAACGGCGCAGATCTGTGTCCGCGCGGCGCTGACGGGGCACATGGTGTTCAGCACACTGCATACCAATGACGCGCCTTCGGCGGTCACACGCCTCATGGATATCGGGATAGAGCCTTTTTTCGTGAGTTCTTCTCTTCTTATGGTCGTTGGTCAGCGGCTGGTGCGGCGCCTGTGCGAAAAATGCAAGGAACTTTATCAGCCGACCCCCCAACAGCTCCCGCCGGATTTTAAAAGTGCCTCCAAAGGGGTATACCGGGCGAAGGGCTGCGCGGCCTGCGCCAAAACCGGCTACTCCGGGCGTTTACCGATATTCGAGATCATGTACACAGACACTCGCCTTCAGGACCTTTTCACTCACCGCGCCTCTACCAATGAGATCCGTGAAGAGGCCAAAAAGCAGGGCATGAAAACCCTTCAAGAAAGCGGCTATAAAAAGATCAATGAAGGCGTGACAAGCATCGACGAGGTGGTGCGCCTCACGATGGCTGACGCCGGCTAAAGAAAGAGGGATATGTCTCTTTTTTTGTTCCGAGCCTGGGACGTCAACGGCCGGCTGGTCCGTGGAGACCAGGAAGCTTCCACCGAGGCGGTAGCCGTCAGCCTCATCCAGAGCCGCGGCCTGCACATCACCGAGATCATCGATGCGGCGATCGCCAAACCGCGCACACGCGAGAAGCGGCGCCGCCGGCGCAACAAGATCCGGACCGAGGAAGTGCTTTTTTTCATCGCGCAGGCCGCCAATCTCTTGCACGTGGGCATCCCGCTTGTCCGCAGCATCGAAGTGATCGCCGACCAAACGGACAGCCAGCGACTGCATGACATCCTGCAGGAAATGATCAGCAACATCAAGGCAGGGTCGACTTTCAAAGACGCGATGGCGCGCCATCCCAAGATCTTCCCCGAATTTTGGGCCTATCTCATCGAGGCGGGTGAGATCAGCGGCACGCTTCCGCAGATCCTGAGCCAGCTGGCGAAGAATCTAGAAGCGAACGAAAATCTGAAGAAAAAGATCCTGTCGGCGCTCGTATACCCCTCGGTGCTGGTCGGAGCCTCGTTTTCGGCTATCATCGTTTTTGTCATATTCGTCATCCCCATTTTCGCGAAGCTGTTCAAGAGTTTTAAGGCGGAGCTGCCGCCGCTCACGGCGTTCATCCTTAACTTGAGCAATTTCATGCAGGCCTATTTCATCCTGATCGGCGCGGGGCTGGCCCTGATCATTTACCTCGCCAGGCTCTACATCGAGACGCCGAACGGCCGGCTGGTGTTCCACTCGATGCTGTTGAATGTCCCCATCATAGGCGCGCCGATGCGTGAGATACTCCATGCCCGCGTGTGCATCATCCTCGCGATGCTCTTGCGTAGCGGCATCAATTTTTTACGATGCATCGAAGTGGCGGCGAGTGTTTCGGGGAACGTCATTTTTGAGAACGCGCTGAATGCCACGAGGCCGGACATTCAGCAGGGCCGCACACTGGCGCAGGCCCTCTCCCGCGACCCCATTTTCTCTCCGATGCTCATCAATCTCGTGAAAATAGGGGAGGAAAGCGGAAAACTGCCGGAAATGGTGGACAAGGCGGCGGAATATTTTCAAACACGAGTGGATATTTTTGCCAGCCGCGTGGGGGTGCTCATCGAGCCCATCATCATGGTGCTTGTAGGGGGTCTCATCGGCGTCATTGTCATCGCGATGTTCATGCCGATATTGAAGATCAGCTCGGTGGTCCATTGATAGAAACGCTAAGGGTTGATTTTAAATAGTAAGAATGATATAATTACGCTTAGTTCAAGAGAGGGAGGGCTAGCAATGATCCGTAGCAACAAAAAAGGTTTTACGCTGCTTGAAATTCTCATCGTTGTCGTCATCTTAGGCGTTGTGGCCGGATTGGCGCTACCGCAGTATTTTTCCACTATTGAGAAATCACGTGCCCAAGAGGCGCTATCCTCGCTCAGCGCCACAAGACAAGCCATGATCCAGTATTTTTCTGAAACAGGGGACTATTCCGGCGCGATCATAGGCAATGCCGCAAATACTACAGGGAACCTAAGCTACAATCCTAACTACCCCGCCGGCGGTCAGGTTCTGATATTTTCATATGCTTTGAGCAACCTGGGGCCAGCCACATTCACGGCCACGGCTACAAGGACAGGCGGGACTGTGGTCGGTACGGTTACGATGAATCAAGCAGGGGTAATCACCAAAACGGGCGCCTACGCCTAAAACTAACTTTTTTCTCTCTTTCCCGCCAAGCTTTTTTAAGTCCTAGTTTTGAAATTCTTTGATAGACCTTGTAATTCTTTAATAAGTATGTTATCTTTTAATAAGAATTAGATAGAATTTTAGGAGATTGAAAACATGCGTAAACTTAGGAAAACGGCAGGATTCACGATAGTAGAGCTTTTAGTGGCGCTCTGTGTAGTGGGCGCGGTGGGAGCTGTGGCAGCGCCTACCTATGTGAGCTCGACGAAAACTATCAAAGGCGGCGAAGCCCAGGCCAACCTTAGTGCATTTTTTCTAGGCCAAAAGGTGTATCGGGCCAACAATGGGAGGTATTGGAACGCGAGCGGCGCGAGCATCGCTACCATTAACAGTAAGCTAGGGCTGAATCTTTCGCCCAAAGAATACACGGGATTCAATTATTCGGGCGGAGACAGCTCTTTTGAGGCTAGTTTTGCCGAGCAAAACAATTCAGCACACAAATACACGATCAGCGACTCGGGAGGGATCACTCAGACCCTGGCCACTCCGATAGCTCCGAGCCCAATAGTTGGTCTGAATACTACAGCGCCGACTATCCCGACTATCACTTCAATGACCACGGATCCGCTTATAGCTACGACGTCTTATCCAACGACCGCCGCCACAACCGATGAACCCCAGGATGCGACGAGGTTGGCCATATTGGCGGCCACAGCCGCGGCGCCGTCCACTACGACTTCGGACAGCTCGGCGACACTATGGAAGGCGAGCGGTGAAGCGGTTATTAACGAACCCTCGGATGCGGCGACCAGTGAAGTCTCCCTGAAGCGCGCTGCAGCCATGTCAGACCCGGTAGCGGCACCCGTGGCCGTTTCGGATCCCACGCCACCTAGCATCGCTTCGCCAATAGTCACGGTGCCGCCGACTGCGGCTCCGGAGACGCCGAAGCCGGTGACAGCAAAGCCGGTGAATAAAGCGGTCAATTATTTGGTGGAGTGACCCCATGAAACGTGGTTTTACCCTACTGGAACTTCTCGTGAGTCTCGTGGTACTCGGTACTGTGGGAGCCATCGCTATCCCCAATTACCACAGCTCCATTGAGAAAGCGCGCGTCAATGAGGCAAAGATCAATCTCACGGCTATCTACGCGGCGGAAAAGCTCTACAAATCAAAAAATGGCGTTTATTGGGGGCCGGGGTCCACCAGTGTTGCCGCTATCAACTCGAATCTCAATCTTGATCTGAGCGTGATGGATTACGCGGAAGGGATCCTTGTTTCCGGGAATGCGGCGGGTTTCCAGGCTTATCTGAAAAGAACCGGCGGGCCGACGATGTATAGGATCGACCAAAGCGGGATTTTTCGGCAAACTCCCGGACTCGCGGGGCCGGACCCGATTGGCGGCTCCACGGGCGGCACAGTGGAGCTTCCTTGTGCCAAGTGTCCGATGGCCTCTTAAAACCCCCCCCTACCTTAGTTTTTTTATTATTAACAATCCAGTAGGTAAAATCAATTAATCTTGCTCTGTATTAACATATAAGGTATACTTATATATGGAATAGATTAATTATAATAGGAACTATTAACAGATGCATAAAAATTGTGGGCTCACTTTAGCGGAACTGATGGTCACCGTGGTGATATTCGGCACCATGTCGGCACTGGGTGTGCCGAGTTATTTCAACATGGTGGAACGCGGCCGTGCGTCGGAAGCTAAGGCCAACTTGAAGGCGATACAAATGGCTGAGAGCGTGTACAAGCTTCGGAACGGAATGTATTGGACGCCCGGTAACACCAATCTCGCGGCCATTAACTCCACGCTCGGCCTGGATCTAGGCCCTTCCGCCCAGTATTACACGGATAACATCAGGATCACGGGGACGGTCAACACATTTATGGCAAGCATGGAAAGAACTGGGAGCAGCACTCAGACGGTGTATGTCGCCCAGACAGGGATCCCGTGGGAAGGGGCAGGTATCGTGCCGCCTCCGCCTCCGCCACCTTATTGCCCGAAAGGCCAAGCGTGCGACGGCGTCCTCGACTGAGAAATACGGCGGGTTTCACACTCCTTGAGATCATCGTCGCGACGACATTGCTCGCGGTGGTCGGGAGCACGATATTCGCCGCCTTCACGAACAGCGCCGCTTTGACGAAAGGGCGGCAGCACGTGGCGTACAACCTGGCGCGGCAAAGCCTCGAAAATCTTTATGAGTCTGTGCGAGGCGATTGGTGGGATGCCCCGTCCAAACCTTTGAGTCTGACGTCCCCGGGGATACAGCCACCCCTGGTGACATTGGAGGGAACGCTGTTTGCGCGTGTTTACAAAGTCAACAACGGCAGTGGTGTTCCGATAGACCTCAACGGGGACGGCAAAGAAGATTATCGCAAAGTGGAGATGACCGTTCAATGGACTTGAGGAGAATTTGCAACGAAAGTGGCCTCACGCTCGTGGAGCTCACCATCGCCACGCTCATGCTCTCCACGGTATTTTTGGGCGCCGCTTCCCTTTACGTTTCGGGTATTAAATTTTTGAACGCGACGCAAGCCGACACCAGTCAGGTTCAGAACACCGCGGGCGCCGAAGAACTCACAAAAAGAATATCCCTCGCCAACGAAGCGTATATCGATGGCGCTGGCGTCCAACTCCGCCTGAAAGGGGATTATAGACTTGGGACTTATGCGCCCAACAACACTCCTTCGGACCCCAGCGATGACACCTGGGTGAAGTTCCGCTTCATTCCCTATGGCACGGCCGGTCTTTCAAATCTCCACTGGCGCGCGGACCCGGCCTCGGCTCCGTTACAAAGCGTCGGTTCGATGGACCCTGTGTTGATCACGGACCTGCGAACGGGGGCCTCTTTTTTTAGTTTGGCGAACCCGTCGGGGCAGGGCCAATCCACCGTTATTTCGGTGACGATGGCTACGCAGATCAACGGCTCAAGCGGAACAGAAACACTTCAGACCAACGCCTCTCTCGGCGCAAAGGCAAAGAGATGACCAGCGCCCCGCTCCTCAAAGGCCAGTCGGGTTTGGCGCTCACACTTGTCATGGTGATCCTGATGCTGCTTGCCGCCACGGGGGGCTACGTCATCAATCTTTCCTACAATCAAAAGCGTTTTCTCGACTCGACAAGCGGCAATCGCATCAAAGCCTACTATTGGGCGCAGGCCGGCATCGTCAACGCGAACACGAGGATAGGAGAAAATTACACAGGCGGGCTCCTCGGCGGGGGCGGGACGAATTTCAACGAGCCCTCGTATGACCCGGCTCCTTATGCGTTGGACATGGACGGGGACGGTGTTAACGACGTCACGGTGGATATCGGGACGAAAGACGCGTCCACGGGGCTGCGGCCGATAGTCGCTACCGGGAGAGGAACTTGATGCGGAATAAAATTGTCCTCACGGTCTTTTTTTTCATTGCGAGCCTGTTCTCGAGGCCCGTTTTAGCGGATGACGTGAAGATCACTACCTACTATCCGTCACCTTATGGTTCCTACACCAACTTGGAAAGCACCGGCGATACTTATCTAGCCACCGAAGATGGCGGGGTCGGCATCAGCACCAAAACACTTACGTCTACGGCCAAACTGGAAGTGAAAGGCTATGTTCGTTTAAAAGATCCTAGCTTGCCGGTATCGGTGGGAAATGTTCTCGTGGACCGGGGTCTCGTGGACCGGGGTGTGGGTGTCGGCGTATGGGAAGCGCCGCCAGCGAAAGGAAGTCTGAGAGGCTCCGGAGCCGCCGACTATTTGGCGAACTGGGCCAATTGGATACAGCTCACCACATTCAATGTCGTCGAAAAGAACGGGAACTTAGGGATCAGCGCTTTGAACCCGCAATCCCGAGTGAGCGTCGGCGGGAACGGTGTCGCCAACGCGGCCTTGTTTGGGACGATTGCCGGCTCGTCTGATTATGGCATACGCGGCCAAGGGGACGCCTACGGGATCTGGGCAGAGGGCAAGACTTACGGGGTGTATGGCGAAGCTCCCAATTTTGGTATTTATGGCGACCAAAAGACTGGGAGCATGCCTGAAGGGCTGACCGGCGAGGGCCATCACGGTGTGCACGGAGAAGGGTCTTCCTTCGGAGTGTACGGGAAAGCAAGGGGTCCGCTGCCGCGCGCGGGGGTGTACGGCAAAAATTTAAACGCCAACGGATACGGAGTCTATTGCGAGGGAAGCTTTTGCGGGGGTAATCGCATCTGGACCAACACGTCTGACGCCAGGTTAAAAACAGCGATCGAAACCATCCCTCATCCCATCGAAAAGGTGCAGGGGTTGCGAGGGGTGCAGTTCCAATGGAAGGACGGCGGTCAAAAAGACATGGGTTTTATCGCGCAAGAGGTGCTGAAAGTCGCTCCTGAAGCGGTGGACAAAGGCCCGGAGGGTTATTACACGCTAAAGCAAAGCGAGCTCACGGCCATTTTCGTCGAGGCGATGAAGGCGCAGCAGAAAGAGCTGGAAGAACTGCAGAAGGAGCTCGAAGTCATTAAACAAAAGCGCGGGGAGGTCCACCCATCATGAAAATCCTCCGCCGCCTTGGTTTTCTTCTGCTTCAAATGAGTGTTTTTCTAGCAGCCACAACCGTGAATGCGGAAGACATACAGGTGTCCTCTTACAATACTTCGCCCTATGGATCTTATAAAAAACTTGTGACCACAGGCGACACTTACCTGGGGACGGCTGATAGCTTTATGCTGGGCCACGTTGTCATAGGGGGAGCGTCCGTCACTTCGGCCGATCTAGAATTAGTGGGGTCCATGAGGATCGACGACCCGACAGCGACAGACCCCGCCCCTCGTGCGCTGACCTGCATTGACGCTACGGGCTTGGCGACTTGGAAAAAGGTGCCCTGGACTGGGAATTTAAACGGTGGCGCAGGCGTCAACGGGCGTTTCGCGTATTGGACATCCGCTTCGCCGCCAACGCTCGCGTCGGCCAATATCGATGAAGATCTCGTTCGTGGGAGGATAGGGATAGGAACCCTCAACCCCCTTTCTCTTCTCAGCGTGAGCGGCCGCGGCAGCACGAACGGTGCCGTTTACGCGGACAACACTTTAACCTCCATCCAATATGGTATTTTTGCCAGGAGCACAGGCGATGCTAGTTACGGCGCTTACGGAGTAGCTTCCGGCGGTACAGAAGGCTACGGCGTTTACGGCAAAGGCGCGACCACAGGTATCAAGGGCGTGGCGACGGACCCGACGAATGGCAAGGGAGTCGCGGGAAAAGGAATTACGGGTGTTTATGGGGTTGCTACCGATTCAACCGGTGCAGGCGGGGGCGCAGGGGTTTACGGGATCAGTAGCAGCTCGACCGGGCATGGCGTGCATGGCAAAAGTGCAGGAACCGGCTTGTATTGCGAGGGACAGTGGTGCGGCGGCAATCGCAGTTGGACCGACACTTCCGATTTTCGGCTGAAAACGGCCATCACAACCATCGAGCAGCCCATACAAAAATTGGAGGCCCTTCGGGGGGTCGCGTTTGAATGGAAAAATGAACCCGGAAAGCCGGAGCTCGGTCTGATCGCGCAGGAAGTTTCTAAAGTGTTCCCCGAGGTGGTTCAAAAAAATCCGGCGGGTTATTACGCCATGAATATGACCGGCCTAAATGGGCTTTTGGCCGAAGTCATCAAAGAACAGCAAAAAAGCATTGATTCCTTGAAAAAGGATATCGCGGATCTGCGAGCTCGTGAAGAAAAGGGTGTCGGCCGATGAAAAAGAAATTTTTTGTACTCGTCTCACTTTTTTCCCTGTCCGTGCTGGCCGCCTATGCGGAAAGCATCAAGGTAAC
>CAZTBX010000026.1:0-30843 GCA_964612035.1 uncultured Planctomycetia bacterium | reverse complement strand
TTCATGGGAATGAAAGACATCACCGTGCAGAACAGCCCGAAGCTCCGGCTTGAGGATGTGCCGAATGACATTTATCAGGCTAAGTTTCGAATCTACCAGACCTCGGGCACGGAACACACGGGGCGTTTCAGCATCACGCGTGACCCGAGAGTGCTGCTTCCGGTCATCCAATCGCTTTGCGGCGTTGAATTGAAAGATAACCAGAATCACGGTTTTGTGGTTCGTAAGCAATGACCGAGTAAATGAAACTCAGCCCCAAAGACCAGCAGTACATCCTCGACAACGCTAATAAAGTTCCCCTGAGCCAGATCGCTTCCCATCTGGGCTTAAAAGAAAAAAAAGTAAGAACTTTTCTCGCGAATTACTCCGCGAGGCCGCAGGGACCGGTGCTTGGCGCGGCATCGGCCGGCCCCGTCCCCTGGAAGGCCTTGTCGCTCATTTTCCTCGTTTCTTTTCTCGTCTATTCCAATACTTTTCAATCCAGTTTTCACTTTGACGATATGAAGGAGATCATCCAAAACCCGGCGATCCAGCAGCTCCCGGACCTGTCGCCGGTGTGGGGGAGACATAAAACGCGTTTTTTGACGTATCTCAGTTTCGCTCTGAATCACTTTTTCGGTAAAAACGCCGTATTTGGCTATCATCTCGTAAATATTTTGATCCACACGCTGGCCGCCACGGCGCTTTTTTTCCTCGCAAGACTGATCTATAAAACGCCAAAAATGGTCTCGTCGCGGCCTATCCCCGCCGATCAGGTGGCGCTGTTCGCCGCCCTGCTGTTCGCCGTGCACCCGCTGCAGACACAGGCGGTGACTTACATCGTGCAGCGTGCGGCCTCGCTGGCCGCGCTCTTTTACTACGCCGCGATATATTTTTATTTGCGGCATCGGCTGTGGGAGAAAAAAGGGGACCTTTGGCTCTCCGTCACCGCAGCGGCGGCCGCGATGTTCTCGAAACCCATCGCCGTGACGCTCCCCATCGCGATCTTGATGATGGAGGCGGTCTTTTTTGGAAAAGAAAGCGCCAAAAAAAATCTCACGCGGCTGATCCCGTTCGTGGCAGCTGCGGCCCTGCCGGCGATCCTGGTGCGCGTGTATGGCTCAGCCGAGTTCAGCGGCGTCGCGGATATCACGAAGCAGACGACGGACATCTCGCGCCTCGATTATGCGCTGACGCAGCTAAGCGTCCTCTGTACCTACCTTCGTCTTCTTTTTATTCCGATCGGTCAGAACCTCGATTACGACTACCCGATCTCACGCACTTTTTTTGAACCAGCCGCGATGGCGTCTTTCGTCCTGTTGGTGGCCATTGTTTACGGCGCCTGGCGGCTTCTCGGCAAGGATCGGCTGGCGACCTTCGGCATATTTTTCTTTTTCGTCACCCTTTTACCCGAATCGAGTTTTTATCCTCTCATCGACGTGATATTCGAACACCGGCTGTATCTTCCGATGGCCGGCTTCGCGCTTTTTGTCGCGGTGGGTCTTTCAAACTTTTTCCAGGACGGGAAAAAATATGTGGCAACACTCTCGGTGATCACGCTTTTGTTCGGCGGCCTTGCCTATACCCGCAACACGGTGTGGAAAGATGAAAAAACGCTGTGGGAGGACGTGATCCGCAAATCGCCGCATAAGGCGGGACCCTACAGCGCGCTCGGCATGCACTACATGCAGAACGGCGATGCCGGCAAGGCCATGGAATATTTCGAAAGATCTATCCAAGAGGGCCAGCATGCGCGCCTTCCGATCGCTACGACGACGGCCGGTGCCTACTTGAATCTCGGAGTGCTCTATGGCCAGAAAGGGGACGCGGATAAGGAGATCGAATGCTATGAAAAAGCCATCGCCGCCGACCCCATGCTCGCGGATGCTTATTTGAATGCAGGCGTCGCCTATGGCAGAAAAGGCGATGTTGCGCGTGAGATCGATCTCTATCAAAAAGCCATTGAAAGAGACCCACGCTCCGCGAGAGCGTACAGCAATCTCGGCGCGGCCCTTATCGACGGGGGCCGCATCGACGAGGCAAAGCAGGCGTTGCAGAAGGCGCTGCAGCTCGACCCCCTTTATTCGGATGCACGGCGCAATCTCGATGTCGCCAATACGGCGAAAGGTGTATAATATCCGCCGATGGAACTAAAACCGTATCTCGTCATCGCCAGAAAATATCGCCCGCAGACCTTTGACGAAGTCATCGGTCAGGAGCCGATAGCCACCACACTGAAAAATGCTATCCGCCTGAACCGCATCGGCCACGCCTATCTTTTCACCGGTCCGCGCGGCGTGGGCAAGACCTCCATGGCACGGATATTCGCAAAGGCGCTGAATTGTAAGAATGGCCCGACGCTCGAGCCTTGCGGCAAGTGTCCCACGTGCACGGATATCGAGACCTCGCGGGCGCTCGACGTGCTCGAGATCGACGGCGCCTCCAACCGTGGCATCGACGAGATCCGCGCACTGCGCGAGAACGTGCGATTTGCCGCCGCCGGTGGCAAATTCAAGATCTACATCATCGACGAAGTGCATCAGATCACGGTGGACGGCTTCAACGCGCTCCTGAAAACTCTCGAAGAACCTCCACCGCACGTGAAATTCATTTTCGCGACCACTTCCGTGCAAAAAGTCCCTGCGACCATCCTGTCGCGTTGCCAGCGTTTCGATTTTCGCCGCATGCCAACGGACACCATCGCCAAAGTCCTGAAGGAGATCTGCACGAAAGAGAAGATCAAGATCGACGAAGAGGCCCTTTTCGCCGTGGCCAAGGCCGCCGACGGCAGCATGCGTGATGGCCAGTCGATACTCGATCAGATCGTGGCCTCGAGCGGAGAAAAGATCAGCCGCAAAGACGTCGTCCACTCTCTCGGGATGCTGGAAGAGGAGACGCTGGTCGAGCTCATGGACGCCCTGGCCGAGAAAAACGCCCAAAAGGCGCTGCTTCTTTTGGACGGCGTGCTGAAGGAGGGCCGCGACCCGCTGCTTTTCATGGAAAAACTTCTCGAACACGCGCGGAACCTCCTTTTTCTCCAGGTCTCCGACAAGCTGGCGGAGCTCATTGAAGCCACCGAATCTTACAAGGCCGCGCTTGAAAAACAGAAAAAGAAATTCAGCCGCGAGGACCTTTTTTATTTTTTCAGCGTGATCACGCAGACGCTGCAGGTCATGAGGCGTTTTGAAATGAAAAATATCCCCCTCGAAATGGCTCTCGTGAAGCTCGCGCACCGGGCGCCTTTCGAAAGCGTGCCGGAGCTGCTCGAAGGCCTGAAAAATGCGGAAAAAAAAAGCGCGCGTGAACCCTTGAGCGCCGAACACCCCGCCTCGCCTGTCATCGAAGTCCCTCGCATGGCCAAAAAGAAAACCTCCGCCGAGGACGAAAGTTCCGAAATTGAAGAATTGCCGGCCGGAGAGATCCCGATGGAGCCGAGGACGCGTTCTCTTTCACTTGAAGCGGTGTGGCAGCCGCTTTTGGGAGCGCTGAGGAATGAAAAAATTTCCGTCGCGTCTTATCTCGCCGAAGGAGAACCGGTGGAACTGAAAAACGGCGCTGCGACGGTGCTTTTTCCGGCCAAACTCAATTTCCACAAGGAGTCGCTTGAGCTCGTCGACAACAAAAAACTGATCGAAAAGCATCTCTCGGCGCTTCTCGGTGAAAATGTCTGTCTTGTCCTCGAATCCTCGAAAGAAGTTTCCGCCGCCTCGAATGGCCAGGCCGCGGCGTCTGCCACGCCGAGAAGTGCGGCCGCCGAAGCGGACGGGGTGATCAAGTCCGCGATGAATCTTTTCGGCGGCAGGATCGTTTAGGCGTTTTCCCAAAGGAATTTTTCATGCCTTACCCCGAATCCATGCTCCGGCTCATCGATGAACTCGCCAAACTGCCCGGTGTTGGCCGTCGCACGGCGGAGCGCTTCGCTTTTTACGTGCTTTCGGCACCGAAAGAGAGCGTGCAGGTACTCGCAAAGCTTCTCGCGAAGGTGAATGAGAGCATCCATTCCTGCCAGCAGTGTTTCAACCTCAGCGAAGAAAACATTTGCCGTATTTGCGCGGATCCCGGCCGCGAGCATGCCACCGTGTGCGTAGTGCAGGACCCGAAAGACGTGGTCGCGATCGAAAAGTCCGGAGATTACGCCGGTGTCTATCACGTACTCTTGGGTGTGCTCTCGCCGCTTGAAGGTATCGGACCAAAAGACCTGAAGATCAAAGAACTTTTGCAGCGCGTGAGATCCGGGGGTGTGACAGAGGTCATTCTTGCGACGAGCTCGGACACGGAAGGAGACGCGACGGCGATCTATCTGACAAAACAGCTCAAAGTGTACCCCGCCTCCGCCAAAGCGGATCCGTCCTCCGGCGGAAAAGGCGGGTCCCTGCCCGTCCGGCAGGCGGGCGCCTCTGGCGGAAAGTTAAAAGTCACTCGCATCGCACACGGCGTGCCGGTGGGAAGCGCTCTCGAGTTTGCCGACAAAGCGACGCTGTCGAGGGCGCTGCGTCAGCGCCAGCAAGTTTGACAAGGTAAATCGGGAGTTGTATACTCACTCCCCAAGTTCTTCAGCGGCGGCCATTTAACGAAAAAGGAAGGAAAATGATCATGAAGCAAGATCGCATCGGTTTGGTGGCATTTTTGATATTGGCGCTTTCTCTCACGGGATGCACGAAAAAAACCACCGAAGAGGCGAGTCTGTCCGGCATCGGAGTAGATGGCATGTCGGTCAACGAAGAACTCGCGCAGATCCCTCAGGCGCCGTCCACTCCCGTAGAGCCGCTACCTATCGAAACAGCCCCCGTGACACAGGCGCCCGAAGAGGCTTTTGCGCCCATTGAAAGCGTACCCACCACCGGTCTAAGCCACGACAAACAGATACAAACTGCTTTGAAGAACGCCGGTTTGTACCAGGGCAATATCGACGGCAAGCTAGGACCCGCGTCGAAAAAAGCCATCGAGACTTTTCAGGCCAACAACGGTTTGAAAGTCGATGGAAAAGTCGGCCCCAAGACCTGGGCGGCACTTCAGCCTTATCTGAACGGCACGGCACCGTCTTCCGCCGCCTCATCGACGGAACAGTAAAAAGCACTTTTCGCTTTTCCTTTTTCACCTTCTCGGGGAGCGTTTATGCCTTCGAAAATAATCTTTTCTGCCGTCGTCTTTTCCGTTTTTCTCGCGTCTAGTTCCTTCGCCGAATCCGGCAGTGCCGTGCTCCGCAACACGGACGGCTCTTCCAAGATCTCAGGAGCCGTCACCTTCCAGGATACCTCCCGAGGGCTTGAGCTGGAAGGCACCGTCTCGGGCTTGACCCCTGGCGCGCACGCTTTTCACATCCACGAGTTCGGAAAATGCGGCGACGCCGGCAAGGCCGCAGGCAGTCACTTCAATCCCGACCAATCGCCTCACGGTCTTTTGATGAAAGACGGTTTTTCGCACGCACATGCGGGAGACCTGGGCAACATAGACGCCTCCAAAGACGGAAAAGCGGACTGGCATACGCTGGTCCCGGGTCTCACTCTCTCCACCGGTCGCTACAACGTGGGGGGCAGAAGTTTCGTCATCCATGAAAAAGAGGATGATTTTGGCCAGCCTGCCGGCAACGCCGGAGGCAGGGTCGTCTGCGGCGAGATCGTCATTGATGGAAAGTAGCATGCCACGCCGCCTGTTTTTTTCGGTGCTTTTTGTGTCTCTAGCGGTTTTTTCCATCGGGGCCGCGCCCAAAGAAGATATGGCCGTGATCGGTCTCGCCGCCCCGCTCACCGGCGATCAGGCCTATGTCGGTACCGGCGTCTTGCAAGGGGCCCAGATGGCGGTAGAAGACGCGAACGTGAAAGGGCCTGTGTTCGGCCAGACCAAGCTCAGGCTCGAAGCGCTGGACGATCAGCATAATCCAACCCAGGCGGTGCTTGCGGCCAATAAACTCGCCTCCGATCCGAACGTCGTCGGAGTTGTTGGCCATTTCAACTCCAGTTGTACCAAGGCCGCGTCCGCAATTTATCATGAAAGCCGTCTTGGGCAGGTGACGCCCGCCTCAACGAACCCGGACATTTCCAAGCAGGGTTTTGACACTTTTTTCCGTGTGTGCCCGACCGACGATGTGCAGGGCCCTGCGGCCGCTAGCTTCGTCCGCAACGATCTTAAGATCGACAACATTATCGTCGTCGACGATCACACGACCTATGGCAGCGGTCTTGCCAACGAGTTCGAACAGAAATTCAAGTCGCTCGGCGGCACCGTGCTGCGCCACGATGCGATCACTCAGGGAGAAAAAGATTTTTTGCCGCTACTCACGAAGCTGAAATCCATGAACCCACAGCTCATTTTTTACGGGGGTGTGTATCCGGAGCTTGCGCTTCTCATCAAGCAGGCAAAAAAAGTCGGGCTCGAGGCGGCGTGGATGGGCGGCGACGGTATCTATGACGTCACGCTGATCAAGCTCGTGACGCCTGAGCTGGCGGAGGGGATCTACGCGACGATGCTCGGCGTCGACCCTCACAGCATTCCGGAGGCGCGCGATTTCGTGGCGCGTTATGAAGCACGCTACGGCGAGATCGGATCGTTTTCGGCTTACGGTTATGATGCGGCGAACGTTGTCATCGACGCACTGCGCCGCGCAGGCAAAAAAGACCGCGAGGCCGTGCTCGCGGAGCTCAAGAAGACCAAGGACTACCCCGGCATTCTCGGCACCATCAACTTCGACTCCAAAGGTGACGCCATCGGGAAAAGCATAGGGATATTCCGCGTGCAGAACGGCAAGTTTCAGTTCCTGAAAGAAGTCCAGCCGGAATCGTGACGCAAGAGGGCCTAAATCTTTTCCTCCAGCAACTCTTGAATGGGCTCGCCATCGGCATGGTGTACGCGTTGATCGCGCTCGGCTACACGATGGTGTATGGCGTGATCCAGCTCATCAATTTTGCGCACGGCGAAGTGTTCATGGTCGGTGCGTATCTATCGCTGACGGCTCTCTGGTTTTTCGGCGTGTATTTCACCGGCGCACCCGTCCTCGTCGTTTTCGTCGGCGTCTTTCTTTTTTCGGTGGTCGGTTGCGCCGTCCTAGGTGCGGCCGTCGAAAAGATCGCCTATCGGCCGCTTCGCGCCTCTCCCAGGCTTACGGCGCTGATCACCTCCATCGGCGTCTCCTTTTTTCTCCAGAACGCGGTGATGCTGATGTATGGCGCCAAAGAACAGACTTTCCCCGAGATAGTCCCGACCAGGCATTTTCACTTCGGCGCCGTCTCTTTTTCGCTGATGCAGGGCATTATTTTTGTCGTCTCGGTTTCGTTGATGTTCTTTCTCACCTGGTTCGTGAAGAACACGCGTTTTGGAAAAGCGATGCGCGCGTGCGCGGAAAACCCACAAGCTGCCCAGCTCATGGGCGTGTCCGTCACGCGCATCATTCAGCTTACTTTCATACTCGGTTCGATGCTGGCCGCCGTGGCTGGTTCGCTTTTTGGCATGAACTACGGCAGCGTCAATTTCCATGATGGTTATCTCGCGGGCCTCAAGGCTTTCACCGCGGCTGTCCTGGGCGGCATCGGCTCCATTCCCGGCGCCATGCTCGGAGGCCTGTTCCTCGGCGTGTTCGAGGCGCTTGGTGCTGGGTACATCTCTTCCGCCTGGAAAGACGTGTTCGCCTTCGTTCTTTTGTGCACCGTGCTGATCTTTAAGCCCTCGGGCATTCTGGGCGAGAATGTTCCCGAAAAAGTCTGAACGATGAACGCGTACACGATCGACGTTTTAACCAACGTTGGCATCTACGCGCTTCTGGCGATGGGACTCAACATCGTCGTGGGTTACGCCGGTCTTCTAAACCTAGGTTACGCGGCGTTCTTTGCCATCGGCGCTTACGCTTACGCACTGCTCAATCTTCACTTCGGCGTTCCGTTCTGGATAGGCCTGCCGGCCGCCGGATTTGTTTCCATGTTCTTCGGTTTTGTCATCGGCCTGCCCTCGATACGCGTGCGTGGCGATTATCTAGCCATCACGACGCTCGGTTTTGGAGAGATCGTGCGTATCGTTTTCAACAATCTCGACCAATGGACAGGCGGGCCCAACGGTCTTTTGGGCATCGCCAGGCCACGCCTGGGTTCCTTCGTGTTTTCGGTGAATCCCACACCTTACCTTTATCTCGTGATCGTGCTCGTCGCGGTCACGGCGTTTTTTTTGTTCCGTATGAGCGATTCGAAGATCGGGAGAGCGCTTGTCGCCATCCGCGAGGACGAGCTGGCCGCCTCGTGCATGGGCGTGCCGGTGTTGAAAGTGAAGCTGTACGCGTTCGGCGTGAGCTCTTTCATCGCGGGCATGGCCGGCTGTGTGTTCGCGGCCAAGCAGACCATCGTGACACCCGACAGTTTTGATTTCGTGCTCTCAGTGCTCATTCTCTCGATGGTGGTGCTAGGCGGAATGGGAAACCTCTGGGGATCGATGCTGGGCGCGCTGGTGCTCGGCGTGCTCCCGGAGCTTCTGCGCGGATTCGCGAGTTATCGCATGCTTATTTTCGGCATGCTCATGATCGTCATCATGATCTTTCGCCCGCAGGGGATACTCGGCGGGTCTCAGGGGCGGCGTCGCTGACATGCCGCTTTTACAGGTGGTTTCGGTCTCGAAGAGTTTTGGCGGTGTCCGGGCGCTCGACGACGTGAGCTTCAGCGTCGAGGAAAAAGAGATCGTCGGTCTCATCGGACCGAACGGCGCCGGCAAAACCTCTTTTTTCAACTGCCTCACCGGTCTTTTGCCCGTTGACAGAGGAGACATCATTTTTGCGGACGGCCAAGTCAGACTGCAGGGGCTTTCGCCGAACCGTATCCTCGAGACGGGCATCGCCAGGACTTTCCAGAACGTGAGGGTGTTCAAGAACATGACGGCCATCGAGAACGTGGCCGTCGGTTTCCATGCGCGGACGCGATCGGGTCTTTTGGGCGCCTTCCTGAGAACGCCGAGGACTCGGGAAGAGGAGAGAACGGTTTTCTCGAAAAGTCGTGAGCTACTTTCTTTCATCGGCCTCGAAAAAAAAGGGAATGAACTCGCGGCCAATCTTCCGTATGGCAGTCAGAAGCGCCTCGAGATCGCCCGCGCGCTCGCGTCCGGACCGCGCCTTCTTTTGCTCGACGAACCAGTGGCGGGCATGAACCCCCGTGAAAAAGAAGAGATCATAGAGCTTATCCGTCAGGTACGCGGCCGCGGGATCGCGGTGCTGCTCATCGAGCATGACATGAAAGTCATCATGCCGCTTTCCGAAAAAGTCATCGTCATGGACGAAGGCCGGAAGATCGCCGAAGGGTCGCCGGCGCAGGTGCGGAACGATCCGCGCGTGATCCAGGCTTATCTAGGGGGTGGCTAACTGATGCTTGAGATGCGCCATGCCCACACGCGTTACGGAAAAGTGGACTGCCTGAAAGGCGTCAGTTTCACCGTGAAAGAAGGCGAGATCGTGGCGCTTCTCGGGGCGAACGGCGCCGGGAAGACCACGGTGCTGAAAACCGTTTCGGGTCTCATCCGTCCGGTGTCCGGTGAGATCTATTTCAAAGGCGATCCGATCTCCGTGCTCGCCCCGGAAGACATCGTGAAGCTCGGTATCACGCACGTGCCCGAAGGCCGGCAGATCTTCCAGCGATTGAGCGTCCTCGAAAATCTGGAACTGGGTGCCTTCACTCGCCGGGATCGCAGTGCCTTGCCAAAAGATCTCGAGGAAGTATTCGAAATTTTTCCCGCGCTCACGAAACGCCGGGGCCAAAAAGCCGGAACGCTGTCCGGCGGCGAACAACAGATGCTTGCCATCGGCCGGGCGCTCATGGCCAGGCCTTCGGTGCTTTTACTGGATGAACCTTCGCTGGGGCTGGCGCCGATACTGGTGGCCTCGATATTCAAAATGATCGAGGACGTACATCGGCGGGGGAAGACGGTGCTTTTGGTCGAGCAGAACGCGCACATGGCGCTCAAGATCGCCAGCCGCGCCTACGTACTTGAGATCGGGCAGATCGTGCTGGAAGGCAAAGCCGCGGATATCCGGGACAACCCGATGGTGCAGAAAGCCTATCTTGGCGGCATTTAGGCGGCCGCTATTTCGGATTTTTCTTTAAAATAAAGCAGAGCTTGCCGGTTTTATCCAAAAGGATGTCGAGTGTCCTGTCCTGCAGGGCTTTTTTATGCTTTTTACAGAGAAGCACGGGAAACATCTCGTCCGGCTGAGGCATGACATTGGTGGCGGTCTCGATGTCTACGGACTCGGTAGTCCCACATACCGAACATATTTTTCTAAGCATAACACGGCGATTTTAACACAAAAAATCACCGATTTCCACCCGGTCTATGATAAAATATTTCGCGTCATGGCCACCCATCGCTCGCTGAATAAAATGGAATTCAAAGCCCATATGAGCATCCACAATTTCGTGAATGTCCCGGAGGCCGAGGCTAAAGGCCAGGGCTACACCCGCGACCGTCTCGGAAAAACGCATGGCGTGCGCTCGAAGAAAAGTCGTGGCCGCGCGAATGGCGTAAAAAAGGACATGGCCGTGCTCGTGGCGCTGATCTTCCTGCCCGCTCTCGCTTTTTTGCCGTTGGCACACGGTGGCACTTTTTCGAAAAACACCAATGTCCAGGTCGATAGCCGTGACCTGGAGCCGTTTTCCCTGGATGACAGACTCGGCCAGCGCGAAGAAAAATTCCATTTCTACAAAGACAACGACAAAACGGTCGGGTTCAACGATGATGGAGAACCGAACGTTAGCATGCGTTTTTGACCAAAGCCCCTTCCGCTTTTCCTTTTTTCCTGACCTTGCATGGATGATCCTATCGATATAGCCGTGATCGGCGCCGGCGCTGCCGGTCTCATGGCCGCGATCGCGGCTGGACGCGAGGCCGCGAGACTCAAACGGCGTCTCCGCGTAGTCGTGTTCGACACGCGGGAAAAATTTGGCGCCAAGATCCTGATGTCCGGCGGCACGCGCTGCAACGTGACGAACAAAGAGGTGAAGCCCGCCGATTATGAGGGGGGCAGCCGCCATTTCATCGGTCACGCGCTTGAAGCGTTCACGCCGGAAAAGACGCGCGACCTTTTCGAGGAGATAGGCGTTTCCCTGGTCCTGGAACCCACCGGAAAATATTTCCCCGTCACGCATTCGGGGAAAACGGTTTTGGAGGCGCTTGTCGTCGAGTGTCGGCGTCTCGGCGTACTATTCGAAACGGCCTGCATCCGCGCCGTGAAAAAAGAGGCGGAGCTTTTCCTCCTTGAAAACGGCCGGTGCTGGAAAGCGCGCCGTGTGATCCTGGCTACGGGGGGTCTTTCGTATCCGGAAACGGGAAGTGACGGCACGGGTTACAAGATCGCCGACAGCCTGGGTCATAGCCTCGTTTCAACCCATGCGGCGCTGACACCCCTTTTGACGGAGGATGCGGACTGGAAAGAGCTTTCCGGCATCACGCTGGAGGCGTGTCTTTCCTTTTTCAGAAAAGGGAAAAAGGCCGCGGAGCGCAGAGGATCGTTTTTGTTCACGCATTTCGGTTTCAGCGGCCCGGCCGCCTTGGATATCAGTCGCTTTTTTTCGGCGTCTACGCCCGAGGACAGGCCGCATCTAGAGGCGTCTTTTCTCCCCGGAGAGGACGAGGCGGGTGTTCTACGGAAACTGAAGGACTCGCGGCACCGCATGAAACAGCTGAAAAGCGCGCTTCACGATGAATTCCTGCTCCCGGCGCGTTTTGTCGACACACTGATCAAAAGATCCGGTTTTGAAGGCGCCGCCCCGCTGTCGCGTGTGCATGAACCCGCGCTGAGGCGTTTTATCCACTGCGCTCTTCATTGCCCTTTGGAGGTGAAAGGCGTGTTCGGATACAAAAAAGCCGAGGTGACGGCCGGAGGTGTGGACTTAAAAGAGGTGCAGGTCTCCACCATGGGATCGCGGCTGGTCCCAGGCGTTTATTTCTGCGGAGAGATACTCGACATCGACGGACGCATAGGGGGTTTTAACTTTCAATGGGCCTGGTCGACGGGCACCACGGCCGGCAAAAGCGCCGTGGCCGGTCTCCTCCCGATGGAATCGCTTGGGCGGTTGTGATAGACTGACTACCTTCAAAGGAAAAATATGAGCGAAAAAATACCGATGACCCGTGAGGGCGTCGAAAAAATGAAAAAAGATCTCGATTATCTCAAAGGCGTCAAGCGCAAAGAGATCGCCGATGACATTGCGCGGGCGCGTGCTTTCGGCGACCTGCGCGAAAACGCCGAATATGACGCCGCCAAGAACAGCCAGGCGCTTAACGAGAAACGCATCGTGGATATCGAGAACAAGCTGGGCAACGTCCAGATCATCGATGAGACCAAGATCCCCAAAGACCAGGTGTTCGTTGGGGCGACGGCGCTTCTGAAGGACCTCGAGACGCAGGAAGAGCTCAGCTACACGCTCGTGACGGCCGACGAAGCGAACTTCGATGAAGGAAAGATCTCCGTCTCGTCGCCGATCGCCAAAGGTCTCTTGGGGTTGAGGGTGGGGGACACGGCGGAGATCAAGATCCCGGCCGGGGTCCTGAAGTACAAGGTTCTAAAGATCACCCGCTGAAAAAAGCGAAAAACGAAAAGCGCAAAGCGAAAAACTATGGGGTCACTAGTTTTTCGCTTTTCGCCTCACCAGAGAACTCTTCTATTAATTTCCTCATCCCAGCGATGCTGAGGCAAACATTGATGTTTGCTTTGAAATCGCTGACTCCCGGAATATTTTTGAAATACCAGCACGCGATGCGGCGCATATGAAAAACGGCGATGCGCTCGTCCCGGGTCTCCGCCTCAAGCTCCATGTGTCTTAAAAGGGTTTTCTTTCTTTCTTCGAACGACGGCTCCGCCGGCGCGACCTCGCCGCTCAGCGCGCTTTCAACGCTCTTGAATATCCACGGGTTGCCGAGGCCACCGCGCCCGATCATGATACCGTCGACTCCGGCCACAGCCTTCATTCTCTTGGCGTCTTCGGCGTTCATCACGTCCCCGTTCCCAAAAACGGGGATATTCACCGCCTCTTTCACCCGCCGTATGGCCTCGTAATCCGCCTGGCCCGTGTAGCCTTGTTTTCTTGTGCGTCCGTGCACGGAGACGGCGGAGAGGCCGTTCTCCTCGGCGATCTGCGCGATGCGCACCGCCTCGCGGCCTGAGGCGTCTTCCACACCCAGGCGCATTTTCACCGTGACCGGGATCTTCTTAACGGCTCTCATGATGGCTTTGAATATAAGACGCGCCTCTTCGGGCCTGTCGAGCAGGGCGGAGCCGGCGCCTTTGTCCGCGATCTTGGGGACCGGACAGCCAAAATTGATGTCGAGGAGGTCATAACCCAGTCCTTCGACGATCTCGGCCGCCTCGGCCATGGCCTCGGGCCGGCAGCCCACAAGCTGGGCCCCGAGCGGCTTGTCCTCGGGGACTGTTTTCATGATCTCCTCTGTCCCGGCATTCCTCCGTATCAGCGATTCGGCCGCTACCATCTCGAGGAAGCAGAATTCCATCCCATGCGCCCGGGACACTAGGCGATACGGCAGGTCGGTGCAGCCGGCCATAGGGGACTGGATGACGCCGCTTTTTAGGACGAGGTTCTTTAGCTGGATCATGGCTGGATTTTACCATAGACGGAGGCCTTGAACCTCGCAATCTTGACAACGCCGAAAGATGTGTTAGACTACGGTGCGAATAGAGTGGCCAATTGGATGTAAGTCCTTGAAACTGCGGATACTTCCCATTCGCAGTTTTCGTATTTTCCGGACGATCCAGCAAGAAAAGAACCTATGAAATTGACTTCAAATACGAAGATCAGGAACATCGCCATCATCGCGCACGTGGATCATGGCAAGACCACGCTCGTGGATGCGCTGCTCAGGCAGACCAAAGTCCAGCGCAACATCGCGGAGCTCGGAGACTGCATCATGGACTCCATGGACCTTGAGCGCGAGCGCGGCATCACGATCCGCGCGAAAAACGCGAGTATCCTCTACAACGGTACGAAGATCAACATCGTGGACACGCCCGGCCACGCCGACTTTGGCGGAGAGGTGGAACGCACGCTTCGCATGGTGGACGGCGCCCTCCTCGTCGTGGACGCCAAGGACGGCCCCATGCCGCAGACGCGCTTCGTGCTGAAAAAGGCGCTAGAACTCGATCTCAAGATCATCGTGGTCGTGAACAAGATCGACAGGGCGGACTCACAGACCCAGGATGTCGTCAACCGCACCTTCGACCTTTTTTGCGAGCTGAACGCCAACGAGGACCAGCTTGATTTTCCCATCATTTACGCGTCGGCGCTTCATGGCACGGCCACGCTGGATCTGACGAAGCCTTCAGCCACTATCAGCCCTCTTTTGGAAACCATCATCGAAAAGGTGCCTGCGCCCATCGTTAATCCGGATGCATCACTTCAAGTATTCGTGCTGTCGCTTTACCAGGACTCCTATAAAGGAAAGATGGGTATCGGAAAGATCACCGGCGGTTCGCTTCGAAAAGGCGATGCGGCTGCCGTGATACGCCGAGACGGCAAACAAGTGAATTCCAAGGTGACGAGCATTGTCACTTACGATGGTCTTGAACGCACCGAGGTGGAAAGCGCGGAGGCTGGTGACATCGTGGCCATCGCCGGTTTTGACGAGATCGGTATCGGTGACACCATCACGGACCCTCTCAAGCCAATGCCACTGCCGCCGCTTGTCATCGATGAGCCGACGGTGCAGATGACTTTTGGCGTGAACTCGAGTCCGCTGGCCGCCCGCGAAGGCAAGCACGTCACTTCGCGTGTCATTCGCGACAGACTTTTCCGCGAGCTTGAGACCAACGTTTCGCTTCGCGTGGAAGAGACTTCTAGTGCCGACACTTTTCTCGTGTCCGGACGAGGAGAGCTCCACCTTTCTATTCTCATCGAGACCATGCGCCGTGAGGGATTCGAACTGGAAGTGTCACAGCCAGTCGTTATTTTTCACGAAAAAGACGGCGTTCGCCAGGAACCGTTCGAGTTTCTCATCGTCGACGTTCCGGCCGAGTACCAGGGCGCGGTGATCGAGGAGATCGGCCGTCGCAAAGGCCTCTTGAAGAACATGCTTCAGGCGCCGACAGGCGAGCTGCATCTCGAGTATCAGATCTCGACGAGAGGTGTCATCGGTCTGAAAGGCGCCCTCATGACGAAAACGCGCGGCACGGCGATCATTCATCACGTGTTCGATGAATACAAACCCGCGATCGAGGCGTCTTTCTCGGCCGGTTCTCACGGCTCGCTGATCGCGAGCGAATCGGGCCTTTCAAATGCCTACGGCCTTTGCAACGCGCAGGAACGCGGAGACCTTTTCATCGGCGCTGGTGTGGAGGTGTATCAAGGAATGATCATCGGTGAGAACGCGCGCGGGGAGGACCTGGACCTCAGCCCCTGCAAAACGAAAAAACTGTCGAACATGCGCTCATCCGGTTCCGACGATGCACTGGTGCTCACACCGCCGCGCGAAATGAACCTGGAACTCGCCATCGAGTACATCGGCCCCGATGAACTCGTCGAAGCCACGCCCAAAAGCATACGCCTCAGAAAACACGAGCTCGATTCGCTGGCTAGAAAACGCCAGCGCCGCCAAAGCGCTTAAAGGAAGGACCGTGATGTCCGAAGACTCTCCCAAAAAAACCGAACGCTTACAAGTGGCCCTCGCGCGCTTGGGGTTGGCGAGCCGCCGCGGTGTCGTGGTCATGATCGAGGAGGGAAAGGTCAGCGTGAACGGCGTCGTCGTTCGTGAAAAAGGGTTCCGCGTGGACACCGGACAAGACAAGATCGAGGTGCAGGGCCATGAGGACCTCGCGGTCCAGAAACCCGCGAAGCGGTATTTTGTTTTCAACAAGCCGAAAGGCGTTATGACGACGCTCCAGGACCCGCATGCCGAGCGCAGCGTTGCGGATTTTTTCAAAGACGTCCCCGAGAGGCTTTTCCCCGTCGGCCGCCTTGACCGCGACACGACAGGCCTTTTGCTCATGACCAACGACGGCGAGCTTTCTTTCCGACTCACGCACCCGAAGTTCGGCGTGAAAAAAAGATACGTGGCAAAAGTCCGCGGCGTGGTGACCGACGAAGAGGTACAGAGGCTTGAAAAAGGCGTCCCGCTCGAAGAAGGTCCGACGGCCCCCTGCCGTATCACCGTCGAGGGTCGCACGCCGAAAGAGACGGCGCTCGAGGTCGTGCTCCATGAGGGTAAAAAGCGCCAGATCCGGCGCATTTTTGATAAAATAGGCCATTTGGTGCTGGAGCTTGAACGGGTCAGTTATGGTTCGCTTTTACTCGGAGACTTGAAGCCCGGACAAAAACGGGAGCTCCAGCCACAAGAACTGAAGGCACTCGAAAAGGACGCGGGTCTCAAGGCTTGAAAGTCACGATCTACACCACTTCGTATTGCTCCTATTGCCATGCGGCCAAGAAATTTCTCAAGTCAAAAAATATCGCGTTCGAAGAGATCGACGTGACCGACGATGAAGCGATGCGCCGCAAGCTTGTCCAGATGACGGGTGGGCGTGAAACCGTGCCGCAAATTTTTGCCGATGAAAAAAACATCGGGGGCTACGATGAGCTCGTGGCGTATTACCAGTCCGGAAAATCTCTATAAAGGAGGGGCCGATGAGCGGGATACAGAAAATGCCTTATGTGCGTGACGAACAACCCGGGAAAAAAGCCTGGTGCGCCTGCGGAGAATCCGCGAGCCAACCTTACTGTGACGGCAGCCATGCGACGAAGAATACCGGCAAGAAACCGATGGTCACCGAGATCACGGAGGCTAAAAAAGTGGCTTGGTGCGGCTGCCGCGCTTCGAAGAACGCCCCGTTCTGCGACGGCACTCACCGGACACTCGCCTAAAGGATTTTAATCCATCCCCAGGCGTCCAAGCCTGCCCAACTCACGGGCCCTGCGGTACATCCACGCAAAGAATAGACCCGCGAGCACGAAGTACACGAGATTCAACCCCAGCGCCGCCACCGTGTAGCTGACCGGCATGACGCCTGTCTGTGTCACGGCTCTCATCCCTTCGAAAACGTAGGTGCTCGGCAAAAGAAGCGACACGCCCTGCAGCCATTTGGGCAGCACCTCGAGAGGGTAGTAGATCGCCGAGATCGGCTGAATGAGATAGGGAATGCCCCACACCAGTGCCTCCGCCGAGTGGCCGAAGCGGATCACAAGCCCCGAAGTGAACACCCCTAGAGCCCATCCGAACAAAAGCAGGTTCGCGACCAGCGGCAGGAGGTAAAAACCTAGATTGCTGATCAGATTAAAATGGTACAGACCCAGCGCGATGAGTCCGAGTATCAGCGTGATCACGCTGATCTTGGCGAAGCCGTAGATAAAGGTCGCGAGCAGCCATTCCCAGATCTTCAAAGGCGACACGAGGATGTTCACGATGTTCTGCGTCCATATGTCCTCGACGATCGCGATGCTCACCGCCTGCTGGCTGCGGTAGAGGATGTCCCAGAATATCATCGCGTTGATGAGGAACACGATGATGCGCGCGACCGCGTCTTGGGAC
The DNA here is from genome assembly GCA_964612035.1 of uncultured Planctomycetia bacterium. Taxonomy (GTDB): domain Bacteria; phylum Omnitrophota; class Gorgyraeia; order 2-02-FULL-51-18; family 2-02-FULL-51-18; genus CAZTBX01. Next base: position 13,371 of record CAZTBX010000026.1, on the reverse strand, counting down.
AAGCTTTGGATGTACACCGACACGAAGCCCCACACGAGAAGTTCCATCACTGGCCAGAACACGATCTCGAGCGTCCGCGGCAAGCTGCGTTTGTGGAGATAAAAATAACGCAGCAGCATCGCCGATATCCTGGAAATGGTTTCGCTCACCGCGCGGCCTCCACGTCACCGCCTCTCACGATCTTGATGAACACCTGGTCCAGCGTCTTGCTCTCGAACGCGCGCAGCACTTCGGCCGGCGTGCCCTCGGTGATGAGCTTTCCTTCGTGGATGAAAATGATGCGGTCACACATTTCCTCGACCTCCGGCATGTTGTGCGAGGTGTAAAAGATCCCCATGCCCGTTTCCCTCTGGATCTTTTTCAGAGTCTTGCGCACGACGTCCGCCATGTCCGGATCGAGGCTAGCCGTCGGTTCGTCGAGGAGAAGAAGTTCTGGGTCGTTCAAAAGGCATTTGGCGAGATTGAGCCTCGTCCTTTCTCCGGAGGAAAGCGCACCGGTGAGGCGGCCCGAAAGATGCGACATCTCGAAAAGTTCCATCAGCGTGGCGATCTTTTCTGGAGCGTTCTTCACGCTGTACAATTTGGAAAAGATCCGCAGGTTCTCCTGCACTTTCAGATTTGTCGGGAGCTGCACGTACGCCGAAGAAAAATTGATGCGTTTCGAGATCGCATGCCGGTTTTTCAGTGGCGATAGGCCAAAAACGCGGACTTCTCCGCTTGTCGGCGTGAGCAGGCCCAGTAAAATGTGGATGGCCGTTGTTTTTCCGGCGCCGTTCGGCCCCAAAAGTCCCACGATCTGGCCCCGTTTCACGGAAAAGGAAATTCCGTCAAGCGCCACGGTGTCCGAATACCGTTTCCTCAGATTTTTTACCTCGATCGGCGTTTCCACGGAATTTATTTTACCCGAATGGGTTAATTTTTGTTGCACTAAATTGTTCGACGGGTATAATCGTTGTGACCGCAACAGGATAAGGAGATTTTATGACCCATCGCCGTTTAGCCGCTTCGCTGTTCCTGGTCGCGGCATTTGCCATGACAGGCTGCGCGACGACCCGTGCGCGCCGTCCCGTCGACAACGACAGTGCCGCGCAGATCGCGGCCCTTCAGAGCGAATTGCAGTCGAAAGACCAGCAGATACAGGACCTGCAGTATCAGCTGCAAAGCCGCCAAAGTAGGGTGGAGCCCGGTTTTGCCTCTGGTAAAAGATCCACGGCGATCCGCGTTGCGGGCGTGTCCCCGATGGAGGTGCAGCAAGCGCTGGTGCGTGCAGGATTGGACCCGGGGACGGTGGACGGGCATATCGGCAAGCAGACCCGCCGGGCGATCAAACAGTTTCAACAAAAGAACGACCTGACGGCGGATGGCATCGTCGGCGAAAAGACCTGGGCCCTGCTGAAGTCTAGCTGACGCCATGTTCATTCACATGGTGCTCTTTAAAATACTCGCCTCACATGTCCGCATCTACCGCGCCGACTGCAAGCTATGGGAAAAAGAGGCGAGACGCCATCCGGGTTTTCTCGGGTATCACACACTGGCTCGGACGAACCGAAAGGGAGAATATGCCTCCTTTTACATGTGGGACCGTGAAACAAGCCATTCCCGGTTCATGAAAAAGCAGCATGACCGCCTCGTATCTCTTTCAAGCTGTCCCGTAAAAGTACTCGGCTATTACAATTTCAAGACGATGGTGCAATGAACCAGCCAAGCTCACTCTCCCTTTTATTTCCTGAGATCAAGGAACTCCTGAACGAAAAAAACTACGTGCTTCTCCGTCAGGTGATGCGCGAGTACAACCCCCTCGACTTCGCCGATGTGTGGCGCCGCTTCACCGAAGAGGAGAGGCTCCAGATCTTCAAACTGCTACCGACCACTTCCGCGTTGAAAGTATTTGAGATCCTCGACATCGAAGACCAGAAGTCGCTTTTGGCAAGGCTCAGTGAGGACAGTGTGACCCCGATACTCGAGGCCATGGATTCTCCGGACCTTGCGAAGATCTTCCACAAGATGTCGCCGCGCGCTGTGAAAAAAATGACGAGTCTCATCAAGCGGCAAGAGGCGCTCGCCCACATTGATACTGTGATGAAATTCCCGGAAAACACCGTCGGCTGTCGCATGCACCCCGAATTCGTGAAACTCACGCCGAAGATAACGGCCAAGCAGTCGCTGGCACTTTTGCAGGCGATCACGCGGCCGAACCAGAAAGAACATCTCACCTCGCTTTTCGTGACCGATGAGCAGGGAAAAGTGCTGGGCGGTCTCACCCTTCAGGACCTCGTGACCGCACCGGAGGACGAGAAATTGTCCGAGCTCATGTCGTCCGTCGAGGCGATCAAGCTGAAACCTGAAATGGACCAGGAAGACGCGGCGAAACTTTTTTCAAAATATCAGATCAATGCCGCGCCGGTGGTCGACGACGCGAGCAGACTCATCGGTATTCTCACCGCCGGCGACATCATCTCCATCATCCGGCAAGAGGCCACCGAAGACATCACAAAAATGGCCGGGACACAGGCGGCTGATATCCGTGAAAGGTCAACTCTCAAGATCGTAGCGCTGCGCATGCCATGGCTGTTCGTGACTTTGCTTGGAGGTTTTGCCATTTCGCTGGTCGTCAAAAATTTTGAGCCATTGCTCATGCGCGTGATCGCGTTGGCCTCTTTCGCGCCGCTCATTGCCGGGATGGGTGGAAATGTCGGATCACAATCCGCCATCGTCATGGTGCGCAACATCGCGCTCGGCCATGTGAATGGCCACCAAAAGGTGCACTCTATTTTTCGTGAAATGCGCGTGGGTTTATTACTTGGCGTCACCTATGGCTTGCTCCTAGGCGCCGCCGCGTACCTGCTCTATGGTAGCCGTTTTCACCTTTCATTTTCCGTGGTCGTTGCCATCGGGATGTGCGTGTCCATGACAGTCGCAGCGACACTTGGCGCCGTTGGACCGATACTGCTCAATCGTTTTGGCATCGATCCCGCCACGGCCACCGGGCCGCTCATCACCACTCTTACGGATATCGTCACCATGTCCACCTATCTCACGCTCGCTACGCTTCTTCTCGCCAAGTTCTGAAGTATGCCCCATATCCACGACCTTTACGATTTTGTCGTGTCGGTGTTCATCGTACGGGGCAACAAGGTTTTTCTCGTCTATCACAAACAGTACAACGAGTGGCTTCCCATCGGCGGACATATCGAGCTCGATGAGATTCCGGATGAGGCGCTGCGTAGGGAGATCCGCGAGGAATGCGGTCTCAAGGTGCGCATTCTCTCAAGCGCCCCGAAGATCGGCCATCGGGGCGTCCGACCGCTTCTTCGCCCATCCTACATGGACGCGCACCGCATCCGCGGAAAGCATTGGCATATTGCCTTCATTTATTTCGGCGTATCGACAAAAGGGTATCCGAAACTACATCGGCGCGAGCACCGGGAGTACCGCTGGGTGAGCAAAAAAGAACTGGGCAGCCGGGAACTGGCCTTGACCCGTTCCATCCGCTTTTATTGCCGCGAGGCGCTGAAACAGGCCGCCCTGGCCGCGGTGATCGGATGTACTTTTGTGACCGCCGCATTCGCTGATATCCAGTACGCCAAAGTCATCGAAACCTCCGGCTCCGTACGGATTTACCGGCCGTCGGAGCCGTCGCTGAGTCTTTCCGCCCCCTTTTTTTTGAAAAAAGGGCAGAGGATAGTGACGAAGGAAAAAAGCGCCGTTGATCTGGGTTTCAACGAAGAAATCACTGGGCTCGCACGGCTCGGGGAGCGTTCGCGGCTCGGCGTGATGAACGAGACGACGTTCCTTTTTTTTCTGGAACGCGGCGACCTGCTCCTGCTCCGCGAGGATATTCACGGCAAAAAACCGGTACCAGTCACGGTCGTGACGCCTCAGCTTCGCGTGGAGATCGAGCAGGGCGGGTGCTGGATCGAAGTGTCGAGGCAGGGCACTCGCGTGAAAGTGTTCGGTGATAAAGTGAAGGTTTCACGCCCGAGATACGCGCGGCAGGCTGGAAAAGACCGGCGCGAAGTGGAAGAAGGTTTTCAGATCTTTTCTCCGGCCAAAGGCTCCGAAAAAAGCTGGCGCACCTCACGGCTCGTCTATGACGACTATGGCCCCTGGCAGGCCTGGGTGAAAAAGGCCTATGAGAGAAAAGACGATTGGGAGGCGGAACAATGAAGGCCCGCGCTCTTTTTTTGCTGATACTGCCGCTCTCTTTCGCTCTCTTTTTTTTCCGTCTCGGGGACAGGAGCTTCCGCAATCCCGATGAGGGCCGTTACGCCGAGATCTCACGGGAAATGGCGCTGAGCGGGGATTGGGTGCAGCCGAAGCTCTACGGCCTGGATTATCTGAGAAAACCGCCGCTGTTTTATTGGCTTCTCGCGGCGTCTTTCAAGGCATTCGGTTTCGGGGAATGGCAGGCGCGCCTTGTGCCAGCATTTTTCGGGATTTTTGGTGTCCTGCTCACTTATGTTTTCACACGCCGTATTTTTTCGGCCCAAACGGCGCTTTTCGCATCGCTGATCCTTTTATCCAATCTTTGGTATGTTCAGGTCGGCCGCTTTCTCGTCATCGACATGGTGTTTTCGTTTTTTGTCGTGGCCTCGCTTTACTGGTTTTATCTGGGGCATGCCGAGGCCCGACACAAAAAAGGTCATTATCTTCTTTTTTTCGTGTCGATGGCCGCGGCCTTTTTGGCCAAGGGTATGCTCGGTTTCGCAATCCCCGTTTCCATCGTCGGCGTTTATCTCTTGTCGACGAAACAAGTGCGCCGGACCGTTTCGGAGATGAATCTTTTTGCCTGTCTTGCCGCCGCGGCGCTTGTCATCGGCACTTGGCTGGTGCCCATTTCGATGAAAGAGCCGCAGTTCTGGAGCGTTTTTATTTTTCGCGAACATTTCCAGAGGCTGGCTTCCAAAGGTTTCGAGCATCAGGAGCCGTGGTTTTTTTATCCGGTACTCCTTTTTCTTTTTTTTCTGCCCTGGGCGCTGTTTTTTGAGCCTTTGCGCCGGGCTTTCCGTGCTCTGAAGGCATCGCCCGGGAGGAACGCGCTGTATTTTTGTGTGCTCTCGGTTGCGCTGCCGGTGTTTTTTTTGTCGCTGTCGCGCTCAAAGCTGGCCACTTATATTCTGCCCGTGATCCCGTTCGCGTCGATATTCATCGGTCATGGCTGGACCCTATGGATCGAAGATAAGGAGTCGTCACGCTGCCGGCGTTTGGAAAAAATCTTTTATTCGCTGGCCGGGACGATGATGATCTGTTCCACACTTTTCGTTTTTGTCCTGGAGTCGGTGAACGCCGAATACACAAACAAGCTTTTTGCCGAAGCCCTTTCGACGCGCTTGAAACCCGAGGACCGCGTCTATATCTACGATCATCCGGGGCCCTTTTACGATTTCGCTTTTTATCTCGGCCATCCCGTGAAGACCGTGGGGCTCGAGGGAGAATTCGAATCTGCCGTTTATGACGACGAGACTTCCGCGGTGTCGGTGAAGCGCGAGGACTTTGACCGGATGCTCGCCGACGGCGAAAAGTTTTTCTGCCTCATCCGCCGCTCGGATTTCAAAAGCCTCGATGCATCGGTGCTTGCCGGGCTCCGCATCGTCTGGGAGGACAGGCGCAAGGTGCTTTTCGAGTCGGGGGCGTTGATATGATCGCGACGATCACGCTGAACCCCTCGATCGATCAGCATATCGAGGTGAAGACCCTCGTGAAAGACGACGCTAACCGAGCCCGGTCCGTCCTAGAAACGGGTGGGGGAAAAGGGATCAACGTTTCGAAAGTCGTGCGCGAACTGGGAGGGTCGACAGTCGCCTATGCGCTCACCGGCGGTTTTACGGGACGATGGCTTGTCGAACGGGTGAAGAAACTCGATTTTCCATTACGCGATTTTTCGATACACGGCAGTACACGGGTGAATACCATCATCACGGACATTGAGGACCGCACGCAAACCCGCATCAGTGCCCCCGGCCCTGTGGTCGCCGCAAGAGACCTGTCCCTTTTTTTGAAAAGACTTTTGGCGCGCGAGCCAAAGCCGCGTTTCTGGGCGCTCGGCGGAAGTCCTCCGCATCGCGCGCCCGCATCTGTTTATAAAAATATCATCCTGGCCCTGCAGAAGAACGGAACACCGTGCATTCTGGACGCCGACGGCGAGGCGCTCAGGGAAGGCGTGGAAGCGCGTCCGTTCATGATCAAGCCCAATGAATTCGAGATGCAGCGTCTCGTGGGCCGTCGCTTGAGAACGCTGCGCGACATTCGGGCCGCCGCGGAAAAGCTAGTAAAAAAAGGAGTGAGTATCGTCATCGTATCGCTTGCCGAAAAGGGCGCCCTCTTTGCGACGAGGGCAGGTGTTTTTCATATTTCAACGCCCACCGTCGAAGTCAAAAGCAACGTCGGGGCCGGAGACTCGCTGATCGGTGGGGTGGCGCTTGCCCTCTCGAGAAACCAGACGCTGGAGGCCGCAGCCAGGCTGGGAGTGGCCGCCAGCACCTCGGCTGTCATGAGAGAGGCGCCGCGTCTTTGCCTGCGTTCGGACATTCCAAAACTCTTGCCGCGCATCAGCATCACCCACCTTTAGTCCGCTTGACGCATCCCCAGCCGGGGTATAAAATCATGCTTCAATTACTTAACAGGAGGAGTTTGAAATGACAGTCATGGAAGGCGAGAAGGTTTTGCAGGTAGGTCAAAAAGTGTCCAATTTTTCCGCTCAGGCTCTCTTGGCCGATGGGAGTATTAAGGAAGTCAAACTTTCCGAATACAATGGGAAGTGGTTGATCGTTTTCTTTTATCCTCTTGATTTCACTTTCGTGTGCCCCACGGAGATACAAAGCTTCAACAAGCACTACGGTGACTTCAAGAAACTGGGTGCCGACGTCATCGCCGTCAGCACTGACAGCGTTTACTCGCACAAGGCCTGGGTTGAGCACGGCCTCGGAAAAGTGGAGTTCCCCATGATCGGCGATACCAACCACAGGGTTTCGCGCGATTTCAATGTTCTCCTGCAGGATAAAGGCATCGCGCTTCGCGGCACCTTCATCATCGACCCGAGCGGTGTTCTCAAGTCCGCCGTGGTGAATGATCTGCCGGTTGGTCGTAGCGTCGAAGAAACGTTACGCACACTCCAGGCTTTCCAAAGTGGCAAGCTCACGGGCTGCGGCTGGAAGCCGGGCGAAAAGACGCTCAACTGATCGAACACCCGACCAAAAAAAAACTCGCCTTAGACATCGTTCGCCGCCTCCGACAGGAAGGCCATGAGGCTTATTTTGTCGGCGGCTGTGTGCGCGATCTTCTCCTGAAGAAAAGCCCCAAAGATTTCGACATCGCCACTGACGCCATTCCCGAGCGGGTGATGAAGCTTTTCCCAAAGACCGTCCCGGTGGGGTTGCAGTTCGGCGTGGTGCTAGTTCTGATGGACGGCCAGCCGTTCGAGGTGGCCACTTTTCGCGCGGACAAAGGCACTCAGGACGGAAGGCGCCCGAAGTCCGTGCGCTTCACCAGCGCCAAAGAAGACGCGGTGCGGCGCGATTTCACGGTGAACGGACTTTTTTACGATCCAGTGAAGCGCAAGGTGCTGGACTGGGTGGACGGTGAAAAGGACCTGAAAAAAAAGAGGGTCCGCGCCATCGGCGAACCCAAAAAACGCTTCACCGAGGACAAACTGCGTCTTCTGCGCGCCGTGCGTTTCGCGAGCGTCCTAGGTTTCAAAATAGAACCCAAGACGCTCCGTGCGGTGAAAAAGCTCGCCAAGACCATTCGAGTGGTGAGCCACGAACGGGTGAGGGACGAACTCGTGAAAATGTTCACGGGGCCGGACCCGGCCGGGGCTCTGACGCTGCTCAGCCAAACGGGACTTCTAAAGGAAGTGCTCCCCGAGGTTGAGCGCATGAAGGGCGTGCAGCAGCCGCGTGCGTTCCATCCCGAAGGCGACGTGTTCGTCCACACGAAGCTCCTTTTGAAACAGTTGAAAAACCCGTCGGTGGTCCTGGCTTTCGGCGCCCTCCTGCATGACGTGGGAAAGCCTCCGACTTTTCGTCGCGCCGACCGTATCCGTTTCAACGGGCATGACCGCGTGGGGGCGACCATGGCGTATGACATTCTCACGCGGTTGCGCTTTTCGAATGATCTGCGCGATCAGATCGTCGCCTGCGTCGAGGGGCACATGCGCTTCAAGGACGTGCGCTCGATGAGGCAGAGCACGCTAAAAAAGTTTATGCAACGGCCGACGTTCGACACCGAGCTCGAACAGCACCGCATCGACTGCCTGGCCAGCCACGGTGATCTGCGCAACTGGCGTTTTTTGAAGAAAAAGACACGAAGCATGAGCCGTGAGGACATCAAGCCGGTCCCGCTTCTAAAAGGCAACGACATCCTTGGATTGGGTGTCCCCGAGGGACCGTTGGTGGGGAAGATCCTACGCGCCGTCGAGGAGGCCCAGCTCGAAGGGAAGCTTTCGACGCGTGAAGAGGCCCTCGAATGGGTGCTTCGGAACAAGGCTTCCCTGGGCCCGGAAGCCCCCGATAAGACTAGTAAAGATTGATTAAAATTAATGCAAATTTTATAGAGGCTGTGGTAAAATGAGTTCGTAGGAGGAATTATGTCCAACGAGAAAAGACCACAACGAACGCAGATCATGACGCTGAAAGAAGTTGCAAAGTATTTGGGTGTTCATTCGATGACCGTGTATCGGCTGCTCAAAGAGAAGAAACTGCCCGGTTTCAAGGTGGGCGGCCAATGGCGGACGAAGAAAGAAGTGCTCGACAACTACCTTTTGAAAGACCTGGACAGGAACGACCCGCTGGAGCAACTACGCAAGAAGTAAGGTCATGATGCTTCCCCGGGCCGAACGCATGCGGCAGGTGGCCCGCGTCCTGTGGGTCACGCTGGCCCTTAACTGGTCCGTCGCTCTCATCAAGATCATTTTTGGCCTCATGACGCAGTGCATGGTGATCGTCGCTGACGGCATGCATTCGTTTTCCGACGGTACTTCCAATATCATCGGACTTGTTGGCATTTCCATCTCCCGCCACCCGGCTGATCATGACCACCCCTACGGACACCAAAAATACGAGACGCTGGCCTCGACGGCCATTGCGCTGCTCCTTTTCGCGGTGTCTTTTGGCATCATGCGCCAGGCCTTCGCCGGTTTTTCCGAACCCCGGGACCCGCAGGTCGATGCGCGCAGTTTTGCCGTGATGGCCTTCACTTTCGGGGTCAATTTGTTCGTGGCTATCTATGAAAGGCGCAAGGCCCGCGAACTCGACAGCGAACTTTTATTGAGTGACGCTTCTCACACGATGAGCGATCTCTTCGTGACAGCGTCCGTGGTGATGGCGCTTATCGGTATCCACCTGCACCAGCCGTGGCTGGACCCGGCATTCTCTTTCGTCGTAGCCGGGCTGATCGTGCTCATCGCGTTCCGCATCTTGAAGAGAAGTTCGGACATCCTTCTAGACAAGGCCGTGCTCGAACCGCTCGAGATCGAACGTGTCGTGCGCCGGGTCAAAGGGGTTCTCGATTGCCATGAGATACGTACTCGAGGTAAAATAGGGGACATTTACGTGGACTTGCATGTGCTCGTGGATCCAGCGATGACGGTGGCGGACTCGCACCACCTCGCCAACATCATCGAAAAGGATATCCGGACGGAGTTCCAGGGCGTGCAGGATGTCGTCGTGCACATTGAGCCGATCTCGCACGAGCATAACGAGTTGGAACAGTCGCGCTAAAAGGGACCGCGGAACAGCGTATGGCTTTGAAAAAAATTTTGATCGTGGACGATGAGCCAGGTTTTACCCAGCTGGTCTCGGATTATTTCAAGAACGCCGGTTACGATACTAGCATCGCCCACAACCTCGAAGACGCGGTGATCCTTTTCAAAAAGGTGAAGCCGAAGGTCGTGATCCTTGATTTCAACATGCCCATCGTGACGGGCGAGAAATTTCTTCCCATCCTGCAGAACGTCGACCCGATGGTCAAGGCGATAGTTGTTACGGGCTGCATAAGCGAAGAGGTGGAAGAGCGTTTCAAAGGCCTTGGCTATTACGCCTTTTTTGAAAAAGGCGGTCTTTCTCTCGAGAAGGTGCGTCAAAAAGTCGAAGAAGCGCTCGCCACTTAACCACTAGGAGTCAAAATGAAAAATAGCTTGATCACCGTAGCGCTCGTCGTTCTGATGGCGTTTTGCGCCCCGATGTCTTACGCTAACATGATGAATGAATCGGCGGCGCCGGGAAACAGCCTGGAAACGCTAAAGGTCTCCCCGACGAAAGGCGAGGATGGTCTGATCCATCTCAATAACAAGATATGCCCAGTCGGCGGTGAAGAAACGGGGAAAGACACGATGACGCATGAAGGCGTTGTGTACAACCTCTGCTGTGCCATGTGCAGTGGGAAGTTCAAGAACAACCCGTCGAAGTACGCGATCCCTGCGGAAGAGATACAAACGGTTCTTGCCGGCGTAATGGGTTGAAGTTCCATCCTTACCTAAATCATTTCCCGATAGCCTTTTTTCTCCTCGAGCTTTTTCTGCTCATCCTGTGGAGGCAGAAAAGGGACGAGACCTATGAGCGCTTTGCCTATATCGTGCTCAGGCTCGCCGTTCTATCCATGCCGTTCGTCATGATCGCCGGTGTTTTGGACGCGCGGGGACTGCCGCCGATGGTCAGGCTTCATTTCATCTTTGCTGTCTGCCTTTTCGTTCTTAGCTTCGTCCGCTTCGTTTTTCGCTGGCGTCTGGGACGCTCTGTTTGGGCTTCTCCAGGGGCGAGCTCCCTTTACTTTTTCGCAGCCGTCGTAAACACTCTCTTGACCGTCGTGGCCGCGCATTTCGGGGGACTTCTCGTTTATGGCTGAAGGTCCGGTCTGCTGCGAGGCGCCGCCCTCCAAACCGCGCCGATGGCACCGGGACAAAACGGTTCTCACCGTAGCGGCGCTCGGCTTCTTGATGCTCGTCTCCTACCGGGTGCCGGCGCTTTCAGTTTTCCGGCACAATGTTTTCATGTATCTCCGCTTGATAGGCCTCGCCGTCGTCCTAGGTTTCCTGATCGGCGGACTTCTCGAGCGTTATATGCCGCGCGAATACGTGTCGACGCTTCTCGCCCAAAAGAAAAAGCGCAGTATTCTTTACGCCGTGATGCTGGGTTTCCTGATGAGCGCCTGCAGCCATGGCATCCTCGCGCTGTCCATTGAGCTGCATAAAAAAGGCGCTTCGGGTCCCGTGGTCGTGAGTTTTCTCCTGGCGAGTCCGTGGGCCAACTTGCCCATCACCTTTATGCTCATTGGGTTTTTTGGTTTGAAGGCACTTTTCATGATCGGAGCGGCACTCATCATTGCTCTCGTGACGGGGGTGTTCTTCCAATTTTTGGAAGAAAGGGGACTGATCGAATCCAACAAAAACACGCTGACTATCCATGAGGACTATTCCGTGGGAGAGGATATCGTGCGGCGCCTGAAAGGCATGCGCTTTTCGATGCCGGGGCTACGCCGGGACGCCAAGGCCATTCTGCGCGGCGCTTTTACCCTCGCGGACATGACGCTCTGGTGGATACTGATCGGCATCGGCCTCTCAGGCCTCTTGGCCGCGTTCATCCCGCAGCATTTTTTCCATCAGTACATGGGGCCTACTGTGCCGGGCCTTTTGGTGACGCTGGGATTGGCGACGGCGATGGAGGTGTGCTCGGAGGGGACTTCTCCTCTTGCCTTCGAGATCTACAAGCAAACGGGGGCTTTTGGCAACGCTTTTGTTTTTCTCATGGCTGGCGTCGTGACGGATTTCACGGAGATCGGCCTTCTCTGGAGCAATGTCGGGAAAAAGACGGCCGTGTGGCTGCCGATAGTTACCGTGCCCCAAGTGCTTCTTTTCGGTTTTCTCGCGAATAAAATATTCTAGCCTCCTTCTGTAACTTATTCATAATTAATCACTTACGCCTTCTTGGACAGATAATTATTAGGTAATATTGATTAATATTAATTAAATAAATTGACAAATAGTAATTATTATATTATACTCTATTTTAGTTAAATCTATTGGCGTAGCAAGGGGTTAGACGATTCGCCTGCTAAAAGGCATGGAGAAATAGATGAACAATAAAGGGATGGATCAAAAACCTTTCAAAGACGGGGCTAGACCCGAGAGAACACAGATCATGACCACCAAGGAGATCGCCAAGTACCTCGGGGTGCATGAAATGACCGTGTATCGCTGGCTCAAAAAGGGGATTCTTCCGGGTTTCAAGATCGGCGGCAGATGGCGCAGCAAGAAAGATCTTTTGGACGCTTACCTCGCCAAACAGATGCAGACCAAATAGTCCCGCCCTCCGAAGCCTGCCTTTTCTTTCAAACGCTTTATGAACGAAGAATGGCTAGTCGACGGATACAACCTTCTTCACCGCGTCCGGGCGCGTGCACCGAAGATCTCCCGCGAATCCCTCTGTGATTTCCTCACCAGTTTCGCCTCCGCTGAAAAAATAAAGCTCACGGCCTTTTTCGACGGTGCCGGGAATGACTCGGAGTTCGACTCTTTTCGGACGGAGTTCTTCTCCGCGCGCTATTCGCAGAAGGTTTCCGCCGACGCGGCCATCGAGCACACCCTTTTTGAGGATCGGGCGAAATGTCGGATGCTGGTCGTGACCGACGACAGGGCGATCCGGGACATCGCCCATGGTGGTGGCGCGCGCGTGCTAGGCCTCGAACAGTTCTTGGAGCGCGCCCGCGAATCGGGCAAAGAAACGCGTGAGGCTTTGGACCGCGAGTCGATGCGCTCGCGCGGTTTTCACCGTCCGTTCGACGAAAAATTGGGACCCGAGCGTGGATAAACGCGTCATCCTGAAAGCGGGGCATCCGGGAAGGGTGCGCCACGGCCATTCGTGGGTGTATCGCAATCAGATCTTGACCACCGAAGGCGCGCCGGAGCCGGGCGCCGTTGTCGATGTCTGCACCGAGAAAAAACGCTTTCTCGGCCGCGGCTATTACAATCCCAAGTCCGAGATCGCCGTGCGCCTATTGACGCGCCAAGACACGCCCATCGGAAAAGATCTTTTTATGGAGAAAATGAGGAAAGCGGTGGATTGGCGCCGCCGCTTCGTGCGTGAGACGAACTCCATGCGCCTTGTCTCCAGCGAGGCCGACGGCCTCCCCGGGCTCATCGTGGACCAATACGCGGAAGTGCTAGTCGTCCAGTTCCTTACTCTCGGTATGGACAGTCTCCGGCCGCTGGTCCTCGAAGCGCTGACCGAAACCATTCCAGGAGTTCGAGGCATCTATGAGAAAAGTGACTCGAATTCCAGAACGCTCGAAGGTTTGCCCGAGCGTTCGGGCTGGATAGAAAAGAACTGCGGCGACGAAGTCATCGTGGTCGAGCGCGATCTGCGCTTCTCGCTGCGCTTT